>NZ_CP049331.1:3000000-3207372 GCF_011064285.1 Vibrio ziniensis | reverse complement strand
AAAGTTATTCACAATATTTTCTAGCCTATCGCCAAGATCTACAGAAACTTCCCCACTTTTACCCACATATCCATAGTTATTTGTAAGTTATCCCAGAAATTAAAACTGACGATCCCATCCAAATTTATGAACTTCATCGGACAATATCGTAAATTGTCTCAATCTTTAACCGTGATAACTTACCGCTATATATAGAGGAAGCGTATCTAGGAGATGTTTATCTTTGAATGATCATGAAAAGCGAAAAACAAGCTCATCAAGCATAAAATTATTCACAATCATACTCAAATAACTTCAATCCCAGATTAAGTTAGTAAACACTCACCATATAAAGCATACAATTTAAGCTTTTCTTATGCACGATTGATTAACAGCTAGGATATTAGATCCATTTTTCCACAGGTTATATGCTCTAACCCACAACTTCTTAGCTAAATAACATACTGATCGCGAATTTCGATCAGCAGTGATCCTTGAGATTTTGTCGAGACTCCGTATAATCGCCCGACCGGAAAATCCGAAGCCTCATTTTCTTATTAATTTGAGAAATTGAACAGGACTTCGGCAAACCCAATCATTGACACCTTTTGTGACAGTGATTACAATTCCGCCTCTTTGTTGAGAGGCGTCGGATAGTCCTTTCTTTATATAAAGAGAAGACACAAGGCCCACGCCGGGTTTAACAAACCTAAAAACTACTGATCAGTAAGGTATTTACAATGAGCAAACGCACTTTTCAACCTACAGTTCTAAAGCGCAAACGTACTCACGGTTTCCGTGCTCGTATGGCGACAGCGAACGGTCGTAAAGTAATTAATGCACGTCGTGCAAAAGGCCGTAAGCGCCTTTCAAAATAATCATTAAATTATTTTGAGTACGTACGCATTCAATCGGGAGTTACGCTTGTTAACTCCCGAGCATTATAAAAACGTCTTTCAGCAAGCTCATCGAGCTGGCTCTCCTCATTTCACAATCATTGCCCGCAACAATAATCTTTCTCACCCTCGTTTAGGTTTAGCTGTTCCCAAAAAACAAATTAAAACTGCCGTTGGTCGTAACCGCTTTAAGCGTTTATCTAGAGAGAGCTTTCGCCTTCAACAACACAAACTTCCAAACAAAGATTTTGTTGTAATTGCGAAAAAGAGCGCGCAAGATTTGAGCAATGAAGAACTATTTACTTTGTTCGAAAAGTTATGGCAACGCCTATCTCGCCCTTCACGTGGATAGCCATTGGTTTAGTAAAACTTTACCAATGGACTATTAGTCCGCTTATCGGCCCTCGCTGCCGGTTTACTCCAACCTGTTCGTCATATGCTGTAGAAGCACTAAGAGTTCACGGTTTTGTAAAAGGGTGTTGGTTATCTGGCAAACGTCTATTAAAATGCCACCCTTTGAATGAAGGCGGGTTTGACCCCGTTCCACCGATCCAAAAACACGACAGAGATAATTAACGATGGATTCTCAACGTAATATCCTGTTAATCGCTTTGGCTCTGGTTTCTTTTTTACTCTTCCAACAATGGCAAGTAGCTAAGAACCCAGCTCCGCAAGTGGTTGAACAGGCTCAATCAGGCAATACAGTACCTGCACCATCATTTGCAGATGAGTTTGACCCAGCACCACCTCAAACTAATGCTGTTGCAAAAACGATTACCGTTACTTCAGATGTACTAACTCTGTCTATCGACACAGTTGGCGGTGATGTTGTTTCTGCAAAACTAAACAAGTATGCAGAAGAACTGGATTCAGAGACTCCATTCCAACTACTTAAAAATGAGCAAGGTCATCAATTTATTGCTCAAAGTGGCTTGATCGGTCCTCAAGGTATCGACTTGAGCAGCACGACTCGTCCAAATTATCACGTTGATGCTGACAGCTTCGCGCTGGCAGATGGTCAAGACGAACTTCGTGTTCCTATGACTTATTCAGCAAATGGTATCGAGTACACGAAAACTTTCATCATCAAACGTGATAGCTACGCAATTGATGTTGAATTCAACGTTGTCAACCACTCTGGTAACAACGCAACTATGGGTATGTACGCGCACCTACGTCAAAATCTACAAGATTCTGGCGGTAGCCTAGCAATGCCAACTTACCGTGGCGGCGCATACTCAAGTGAAGATACTCGTTACAAAAAGTACAGCTTCGACGATATGCAAGATCGTAACCTGTCTATCAACCTACCAAACGGTACTGGTTGGGCAGCGATGATCCAACACTACTTCGCGACAGCGTGGATTCCACGTAATGAAGCAGGTACTAACATCTATTCACGTATTATCGGTAACTTAGGTGATATCGGTATTCGTATGCCAAATAAAACATTGGCAGATGGTACTCAAGAAACCTTCAAATCAACACTATGGGTTGGTCCAAAACTTCAAGACGAAATGGCAGCTGTTGCGCCAAGTCTTGACCTAGTAGTGGACTACGGTTGGTTATGGTTCATTGCAAAACCTCTACACTCACTGCTTTCGTTCATTCAAGGCATCGTAGTGAACTGGGGTCTAGCAATCATGTGTCTAACATTTATCGTTCGTGGTGCTATGTACCCACTGACGAAAGCACAATACACATCAATGGCGAAAATGCGCATGCTGCAACCTAAACTGCAAGCAATGCGTGAGCGTATTGGCGACGACCGTCAACGTATGAGCCAAGAGATGATGGAACTGTACAAGAAAGAGAAAGTAAACCCACTTGGTGGCTGTTTACCAATCTTCCTACAGATGCCAATTTTCATCTCGCTATACTGGGCACTAATGGAATCTGTTGAGCTACGTCATTCACCATTCTTTGGTTGGATTCATGACTTGTCTGCACAAGACCCATACTACATCCTACCGATCCTGATGGGTGCAAGTATGTTTATGATCCAGAAGATGAGCCCAACGACAGTTACTGATCCTATGCAACAAAAGATCATGACTTTCATGCCAGTAATGTTCACATTCTTCTTCCTGTTCTTCCCTTCAGGTCTGGTTCTTTACTGGTTGGTATCGAACATCGTGACTCTGATTCAGCAAACTTTGATTTACAAAGCGCTGGAGAAGAAAGGCTTACACTCCAAGTAAGTAATCGATGATGAATAGCAAAGGCGGCCAAAAGGTCGCCTTTTTGTTTGTTGCTGATTACAATGACGCTAATTCTTATGTATTTAGGTAACAACCGTTATGACGACTGATACCACTATTTTCCAAAGTAGCCTTGCTTCTCAAGACACTATTGTTGCTCAGGCAACAGCGCCAGGACGAGGCGGAGTCGGTATTATCCGCGTCTCAGGCCCTCTTGCAGCTCAGGTAGCTTTGGAAGTAACAGGACGTACACTAAAGCCGCGCTACGCGGAATACTTGCCGTTCAAAGATGAAAATGGTCTTGAATTGGACCAAGGTATTGCCCTGTACTTCCCTAATCCACACTCATTTACCGGTGAAGATGTATTGGAACTGCAAGGTCACGGTGGCCCTGTGGTGATGGATATGCTGATTAAGCGAATTTTGAAAGTCTCCGGTGTTCGCCCTGCGCGTCCGGGAGAATTTTCAGAACGAGCATTCCTTAATGATAAAATGGACTTAACCCAAGCAGAGGCGATTGCAGACTTAATCGATGCTAGTTCGGAACAGGCAGCAAAGTCAGCCCTTCAATCGCTGCAAGGACAGTTCTCACAACGTATAAATACGCTGGTGGAATCGCTGATCCACTTACGTATCTATGTAGAGGCAGCGATTGATTTCCCAGAGGAAGAAATTGATTTCTTAGCCGATGGTAAGGTTGCTACCGATCTACAAGCGATCATCGACAACCTCAATGCTGTACGTAAAGAAGCCAATCAAGGAGCTATTTTACGTGAAGGGATGAAAGTGGTGATAGCAGGTCGCCCTAATGCAGGTAAGTCAAGCCTGTTGAATGCCCTGTCAGGTAAGGAATCCGCGATTGTTACCGATATAGCTGGTACCACTCGTGATGTGCTGCGCGAGCACATTCATATCGATGGCATGCCACTGCACATCATTGATACAGCAGGCCTTCGTGATGCTTCAGATGAAGTTGAAAAGATTGGTATCGAACGTGCCTGGGATGAAATAAAACAAGCTGACCGCGTGCTTTTCATGGTGGATGGGACAACAACAGATGCAACCAACCCAGAAGATATTTGGCCAGACTTTGTTGATCGTCTACCTAACAATATGGGGATGACGGTGATTCGTAACAAAGTGGATCAAACTGGTGAAACGCTGGGTATTTGCCATGTGAGTACCCCAACCTTGATCCGTCTTTCAGCGAAAACAGGTGAAGGTGTTGAAGCACTACGCACTCACTTAAAAGAGTGCATGGGTTTCTCTGGCAACCAAGAAGGCGGCTTTATGGCGCGTCGTCGCCACCTAGATGCCCTTGAAAGAGCGGCAGAGCACCTAGACATAGGCCAGCAACAATTAGAAGGCTACATGGCAGGTGAAATCTTAGCAGAAGAGCTGCGTATTACTCAGCAGCATTTAAATGAAATTACGGGTGAATTCAGCTCTGACGATCTATTGGGCCGAATCTTTTCATCTTTCTGTATCGGTAAATAAACGGTATTAGTAAATAAAGCGGAGCGCTATGATCCATATAATTACAGGTAGCACCCTAGGTGGTGCAGAATACGTGGGTGATCATCTGAGTGACTTGCTTCAAGAGCAGTCACTGGCAACGACGATCCATAATCAACCAGCATTTGAAGACATTCCAGCGGAAGGTACCTGGTTAATTGTCACATCAACTCACGGTGCAGGTGATTATCCGGATAACATTCAGCCATTTATCGCAGCATTACAAGACACACCACCTAAAACCAGTAACTTGAAATTTGCGGTCATTGCGATTGGTGATTCTAGTTATGACACCTTCTGTGCAGCAGGAAAACATGCTCATGCACTACTTGAAGATATCGGTGCAACACCTGTATCGGAGTGCTTTACTATTGATATTCAACAGCATCCGGTTCCTGAAGATGCGGCCGAAGAGTGGCTACACAGTGTCATCCACCAGCTTTAAGTCACGGTAAAACATCCATTCAATAAGCAGCGGTAACGCTGCTTTTTTTGTCTTTCTAGAAAAATAGACGACAAGATAACCAATTATTTATTAAAGTCTGATGCTAATTTAGCCAAACCATCTGTGGATAAGTATATATTTATCCGGTGATCAACCTATAGTTATCCAAATAATAACTTTGATCACTTTCAGGTGCTGTGCATAAGTACTAATTTTGATCCCAGCTAATACGCAATTAGATCGTGTGTAGATCACAAGTTCTGATCCGTAAAAGATCCATGATCTTATTGATCATTTTCCACTTATCCACAGAGTTCGTCGATCCTAATAGTAAGAACAATAAAAGATCTCTATATAAAGATCTTATATATTTTAGTTAACCGTAGTGACAGGAAAATATAGAAAAGCGATTTTCTAGACTTAGGAAAGAAGGTAGAATACGCCTCTTTTGTTTAACTCTTAATCTCATTGAATACCTGAGGTCGTTCATGCTTTATCACGAAACATTTGACGTCATTGTGGTTGGTGGCGGTCACGCAGGAACGGAAGCCGCTCTCGCAGCCGCACGTACAGGACAACGTACGTTACTTCTAACACACAATATTGACACGCTAGGACAGATGTCTTGTAACCCAGCGATCGGTGGCATTGGTAAAGGCCACTTAGTTAAAGAAGTAGATGCAATGGGTGGTTTAATGGCGCAAGCTATTGACCATGCAGGTATTCAGTTTAGAACGCTGAATGCTTCGAAAGGCCCTGCAGTTCGTGCAACACGCGCGCAAGCTGACCGAGCTTTATACAAAGCTTATGTTCGTCATACGTTAGAAAACACACCCAATCTGACCCTTTTCCAACAAGCGGCAGATGATCTTATCGTTGAAAACGATCAAGTTCAGGGTGTTGTGACTCAAATGGGCGTTAAATTCCGCTCTAAATCGGTTGTGTTGACCGTTGGTACCTTCCTAGGCGGAAAGATCCATATTGGTATGGAAAACTTCTCTGGGGGCCGCGCAGGCGATCCACCATCGATCGCGCTTGCCGATCGACTACGCGAATTACCGTTCCGTGTTGATCGACTGAAAACAGGTACACCACCACGTATTGATGCAAACAGTGTCGATTTTTCTGTGCTTGAAGTTCAGCACGGTGATAATCCAACACCTGTTTTCTCATTCATGGGTAAGCGCGAACAACATCCGCGTCAAATTCCGTGTTACATCACACACACCAATGAACAAACTCACGATGTGATTCGTTCGAATCTCGATCGCAGCCCAATGTATGCTGGTGTGATTGAAGGGATTGGTCCACGCTACTGCCCATCTATCGAAGATAAGGTGATGCGTTTTGCTGATAAAAACAGCCACCAGATCTTTATTGAGCCAGAAGGTTTGAATACCACCGAACTTTATCCAAATGGTATCTCCACCAGCCTACCATTTGACGTGCAAGTTAAGATTGTCCGTTCAATGAAAGGCTTCGAGAACGCACATATTGTTCGTCCTGGTTATGCTATTGAGTATGATTTCTTTGACCCTCGTGATTTGAAACAGACTTACGAAACTAAGTTTATCCAAGGTTTGTTCTTTGCTGGCCAAATTAACGGTACAACTGGTTACGAAGAAGCGGCTGCACAAGGTTTGATGGCAGGTTTGAACGCAAGTTTGTACAGCCAAGGTAAAGACGGTTGGAGTCCACGTCGCGATCAAGCGTATATGGGCGTGTTGATCGATGATCTATCAACCATGGGTACCAAAGAACCATACCGTATGTTTACTTCTCGTGCTGAATATCGTTTATTGCTGCGTGAAGATAATGCTGATCTTCGTTTAACGGAAAAAGCGCGTGAATTAGGTCTTGTTTGTGATGAGCGTTGGGCTCGTTTCAATCAGAAGATCGACAATATGGAAAAAGAACGTCAACGCCTAAAAGAGACTTGGATGAATCCAAACTCGAAAGGTATCGACGCTCTCAATGCGCTTCTTAAAACACCAATGTCACGTGAAGCAAGCGGTGAAGATCTGCTACGTCGCCCAGAAGTAGATTACGATGCACTTGTTTCTCTACCTGAATTTGGCCCTGCGCTAGAAGACGCTGAAGCGGCTGAGCAAGTTGAAATTCAAGTGAAATACGAAGGTTATATCGAGCGTCAAAAAGACGAGATCGAGAAATCTTTGCGCCATGAAAATACTAAATTGCCAGCAGATCTTGATTACAAGCAAGTAAAAGGTCTATCGAACGAGGTAGTCTTGAAGCTTAATGCTGCTAAGCCGGAAACGGTAGGCATTGCATCTCGTATCTCTGGTATTACTCCTGCCGCTATTTCAATCTTGTTGGTACACTTGAAAAAACAAGGCATATTGAAGAAAGGAGAGGCGGCTTAATGGATTTACGTGCGAAATTAGATTCGTTAATCGCCAAAACAGACTTAGACGTTTCAGATAAGCAACGTCAGCAATTGCTTGGTTATGTTGAACTGCTGAACAAGTGGAACAAAGCGTATAATCTTACATCGGTAAGAGATCCAGCAGATATGTTAGTGAAACATATCCTTGATAGTATTGTGGTGAGCCCTTACCTTAACGGTGAGCGCTTCATCGACGTTGGAACGGGGCCTGGGTTGCCAGGTATTCCTCTGGCTATCATGAATCCTGATAAGAATTTTGTTTTATTAGATAGCTTGGGTAAGCGCATTCGCTTCATTAAGCAAGTTCTTCACGAACTTGGCATTACTAACGTCACTGCTGTTCAGAGTCGTGTTGAAGAATACGACCCTGAAGGTGGGTTTGATGCTGTCTTGAGTCGTGCTTTTGCTTCGATGTCAGATATGGTTGAGTGGTGCCAACACTTACCTCGTGCTAATTCAGGTGTGTTTTTTGCCCTCAAAGGACAACTACCCCAGGAAGAAATAAGTCTGTTACCTGAGTGGTGTTCTGTGACCGATGTCAAAGCTTTGAAAGTTCCAGAGTTAGAAGGCGAGCGTCATCTTGTAATCTTATCCCGTAAGGGATAACAGCGAGGCATACCGTGGGTAAAATCGTAGCGATCGCCAACCAGAAAGGTGGCGTAGGTAAAACAACAACTTGTGTTAACTTAGCAGCCTCAATGGCGGCAACTAAACGTAAAGTACTGGTCATCGATCTTGACCCTCAAGGGAACGCCACGATGGCAAGTGGTGTAGACAAATACCAAGTCGACGCTACCGCTTACGAATTTTTGGTGGAAGAAGCGCCATTTGAAGATGTGGTATGCCGCAATACTGCCGGTCACTATGATTTAATCGCTGCCAATGGCGATGTCACGGCTGCAGAAATCAAATTGATGGAAGTTTTTGCTCGTGAAGTCCGTCTAAAGAACGCTTTAGCTGCAGTTCGCGATAACTATGATTTCATCTTTATCGATTGTCCTCCTTCTTTAAACCTCCTTACAATCAACGCGATGGCCGCTGCAGACTCTGTGTTAGTGCCAATGCAATGTGAGTATTTCGCATTAGAAGGTTTAACAGCGTTAATGGACACTATCAGCAAACTCGCTGCAGTAGTGAACGACAAATTGAAAATCGAAGGCTTGCTTCGCACTATGTACGACCCACGTAACAGATTAGCGAATGAAGTTTCGGATCAGTTGAAAAAACACTTTGGTAACAAAGTCTATCGTACCGTTATTCCTCGTAATGTTCGTCTCGCTGAAGCGCCAAGTCATGGTAAACCAGCCATGTATTACGATAAATATTCTGCTGGCTCAAAAGCTTATTTAGCTTTAGCTGGAGAAATGCTTCGTCGCGAAGAAGTTATCGCCTAACACAGATTAAAGGAATTCGTTTACATGTCGTCTAAACGTGGTTTAGGAAAAGGATTGGATGCGTTATTGGCAACCAGTTCTCTTGCTCGTGAAAAGCAACAAGTCGCATCACACAGTCAAGAGATGTCTTCTGATGGTGAATTACAAGATATCGCGATTACCAGCTTAAGACCGGGTATTTACCAACCCCGTAAAGATATGTCTCCTGAAGCTTTGGAAGAGCTGTCCGCGTCCATCCAGTCTCAAGGTATTATTCAGCCAATCGTAGTACGTCCAATTAACACCGGTGGTTACGAGATTATTGCGGGTGAACGTCGTTGGAGAGCGGCAAAACAAGCCGGTTTAAAACAAGTACCTTGTTTGATCAAGCCTGTAGAGGATCGAGCTGCGATCGCTATGGCATTGATCGAAAATATTCAACGTGAAGATCTTAACGCGATTGAAGAAGCTCAGGCTTTAGAGCGTCTGCAGGATGAATTTAAACTTACTCATCAACAAGTCGCAGATGTTATTGGTAAATCTCGTACGACGGTAAGTAATTTACTCCGTCTTAACCAGTTAACTGATAAAGTTAAGCAATTGGTTGCACTTAGGCAGCTGGAGATGGGCCATGCGCGTGCGCTGTTAATGCTGGAAGGTGAGCAGCAAGAAGAGATTGCAGAGCGTATTGCTAAGAAGCAATTAACCGTCAGACAAACAGAGCAATTAGTTAAAAAGTGTCTCTCAGAGGTATCTGAGGAAAAAAATGTGCTTGAAGACGTAGAAGTACAACAAATGTCACAAAGACTGAGTGAAAATTTAGGGGCAAAAGTGTCAATTGTTCGTTCCAAAAATGGAAAATCTAAGGTGACTATTAGCCTCGATGAACCCCAGAAACTAGAGCAATTGGTTGCAAAGTTACAAGCCTAAGTGACATAATCGACTCGCGTCACATATTTGAGAAAAAAGAATTTTGTGTGAAAAATGTTGGTTAGCATACAAAAATGTAACATAAGATTGTATTTACGTTGCATTAGTTTTGCGCCTTCGTATAATTTTCGCCAATTTCTCAACACCAAGTTTTATTTATGTGTTGAGAATGTAACTAGAGGTACGAATACATGGTAGCTGCGTTGGCTAGGCCAGGACGAGAGCTTGCAAAGCAATTGTTAATGATCCAGTCCGGCGCGGTTATGGTTGTGGCAGCAGGGATGGCGATTGCTGTAAATGCTGATTGGGGAATTTCAGCGCTGATTGGGGGAGGCATTTGTGTCTTTGCCAATGCGGTTTTTGCGCTGTGTGCTTTTATGTTTAGTGGAGCTCGCGCTGCAAAGCGTATCGCGGTCTCTTTCTACACTGGTGAAGCTCTTAAAATCCTCATTACAGTAGTTTTATTCTCTGTCGCTTACATGTATATGCAGGTGGAACTTGTTCCCCTGAAACTAACCTATTTGCTGGCTCTAGGTATTAATATCTGTGCGCCAGTGCTATTCATTAACAACAAAAAATAGGATGAGTTATGGCTGCGCATGGTGAAGCGCTAACATCGTCCGGATACATTGAACACCACTTATCTAACCTTTCTCTTTACAAGTTAGGTTTAGTTGAGGCGGAAACAAGTTTCTGGAACGTACATATCGATAGCCTGTTTTTTTCTTTGTTTACTGGATTGATTTTCCTTTGGATTTTCCGTTCTGTAGCGAAGAAGGCGACAGCGGGTGTACCGGGCAAGCTACAGTGTTTTGTTGAAATAGTGGTTGAATTTGTCGATACCAACGTCAAAGACACCTTCCATGGACGCAATCCATTAATAGCACCGTTGGCACTGACTATCTTTTGTTGGGTATTGCTAATGAACATCATGGACTTAGTTCCAATTGATTTCTTGCCGTATCCAGCACAGCATTGGCTAGGTATCCCTTACTTGAAAGTGGTTCCTTCGGCTGATGTGAACATCACCATGGCTATGGCACTGGGCGTATTTGCTTTAATGATTTACTACAGCATTAAAGTAAAAGGTCTGGGTGGTTTTGCGAAAGAATTAGCATTACATCCATTTAATCACCCTGTGATGATTCCGTTTAACCTACTAATTGAAGTGGTATCGCTATTAGCTAAACCTCTATCACTTGGTATGCGTCTATTCGGTAACATGTTCGCAGGTGAGGTTGTATTTATTCTTATCGCAGCAATGCTACCATGGTGGCTACAATGGATGGGTTCACTACCGTGGGCAATTTTCCATATTCTGGTAATTCTGATTCAATCTTTCGTGTTCATGATGTTGACTATCGTTTATCTGTCAATGGCACACGAAGATAGTGATCATTAATATAATAGCTTTTATTTGGGCACAATTAGCCAACAACTATAATTGGAGATAGTAATGGAAACTTTACTGAGCTTTTCTGCAATCGCCGTAGGTATCATCGTCGGTCTTGCTTCTCTTGGTACAGCGATTGGTTTCGCACTTCTAGGTGGTAAATTCCTTGAAGGTGCAGCTCGTCAACCAGAAATGGCTCCTATGCTACAAGTTAAGATGTTCATCATCGCGGGTCTACTGGATGCGGTTCCAATGATCGGTATCGTAATCGCACTTCTATTTACATTCGCGAACCCATTTGTTGGTCAACTAGGTTAATCACGTTTTGCCAGAGGCAAGCCTTTATCGGTTTGCCATTGATTAATACTAAGTCCATATAGAGGGGTAGCTGTTGTGAATATGAACGCAACTCTGCTAGGTCAAGCTCTGTCATTCGCACTGTTTGTGTGGTTCTGCATGAAGTATGTATGGCCACCAATCATGCAAGCGATTGAAGAACGTCAGAAGAAAATTGCTGATGGTCTACAAGCCGCTGAGCGTGCAAAAAAAGATTTAGATCTAGCACAAGCCAACGCTTCAGATTCTTTGAAAGAAGCGAAGCGCACAGCAACAGAGGTCATCGAGCAAGCGAATAAACGCAAAGCTCAAATTCTAGATGAAGCTCGCGAGGAAGCTCAGGCAGAACGCCAGAAAATCCTAGCTCAAGCAGCATCAGAAGTTGAAGCTGAACGTAATCGTGCCCGCGATGAGCTGCGCAAACAAGTTGCAACTCTGGCAATTGCTGGTGCTGAGAAAATTCTTGAGCGTGCTATCGATAAAGATGCACACAAAGATATTCTCGACAACATTACTGCAAAACTTTAAGTCTGGGGGCGCGAATGTCTGATTTGACTACTATTGCTCGCCCCTACGCTAAAGCAGCTTTTGACTTTGCGGTAGAAAAGCAACAACTGACTCAATGGGGTGAGATGTTAGCTTTCGCTGCCGAAGTTACAAATAACGAGCAAATGAAAGAACTGTTAACCAGTTCTGCTTCTGCTGAGAAACTTGCAGAAATTTTTATCGCAATTTGTGGCGAACAGTTTGATGAATTTGGTCAGAACCTAATTAAGGTAATGGCTGAGAATGGCCGTTTACGAGCTATTCCTGATGTTTTTGAGCAATTCGTTGCTCTTAAGAAAGAGTATGAGAAGAATATCGATGTTGAAGTTATTTCAGCAACCGAACTTTCTGAACAACAACTTTCAGATATCAGTAACAAACTGGAGCAGCGTCTAGAACGTAAAGTTCAGCTGAATTGCAGTGTAGATGAGACCTTACTTGGTGGGGTCGTAATTCGAGCCGGAGATCTTGTCATCGATAACTCAGCGCGTGGTCGTTTGAACCGCCTGAGCGATGCCTTGCAATCTTGATGGGGATTGGAGCATGCAACTTAATTCCACGGAAATTAGCGATCTAATTAAACAGCGTATTGAATCATTCAACGTTGTTAGTGAAGCTCGCAATGAAGGTACTATCGTATCGGTAAGCGATGGTATTATCCGTATTCATGGCCTTGCGGACGTGATGCAAGGTGAAATGATTGAATTACCGGGCGGTCGTTATGCACTAGCACTTAACCTTGAGCGTGACTCAGTGGGTGCGGTTGTAATGGGCCCATATGCTGACCTTAAGGAAGGCATGAAAGTTACAGGTACTGGTCGCATTCTTGAAGTACCAGTTGGTCCAGAACTACTAGGTCGCGTAGTGAATACACTAGGTGAGCCTATCGATGGTAAAGGCCCAATCGAAGCTAAATTAACTTCACCTGTAGAAGTGATTGCACCAGGCGTAATCGACCGTAAATCGGTAGATCAACCTGTACAAACTGGTTATAAGTCAGTTGACTCAATGATCCCAATCGGTCGTGGTCAGCGTGAGCTTATCATCGGTGACCGTCAAACTGGTAAAACAGCGATGGCGATCGATGCAATCATCAACCAGAAAAACTCTGGTATTTTCTCTATCTACGTAGCAATCGGTCAGAAAGCATCGACTATCGCAAACGTAGTTCGCAAACTAGAAGAGCATGGCGCACTATCGAACACTATCGTTGTGGTTGCATCTGCTTCTGAATCTGCAGCGCTACAATACCTAGCGCCATACGCAGGTTGTGCGATGGGTGAATACTTCCGTGATCGCGGTGAAGACGCACTAATTGTTTATGATGATCTATCTAAACAAGCGGTAGCTTACCGTCAGATCTCTCTACTACTAAAACGCCCACCAGGCCGTGAAGCATTCCCGGGTGACGTTTTCTACCTCCACTCTCGTCTACTAGAGCGTGCTGCTCGTGTAAACGAAGAATACGTAGAACGTTTCACTAACGGTGAAGTGAAAGGTAAGACAGGTTCTTTAACTGCACTACCTATCATCGAAACACAAGCTGGTGACGTTTCAGCATTCGTACCGACAAACGTAATCTCTATTACCGACGGTCAGATCTTCCTACAAACTGAGCTATTCAACGCGGGTGTTCGCCCAGCGGTTGACCCAGGTATCTCAGTATCTCGTGTAGGTGGTTCTGCGCAAACGAAGATCATCAAGAAACTATCAGGTGGTATCCGTACAGCACTAGCTGCATACCGCGAACTAGCGGCTTTCGCTCAGTTCTCTTCTGATCTTGATGAAGCGACTAAGCGTCAGTTAGACCACGGTCAAAAAGTTACTGAACTGATGAAGCAGAAACAATATGCTCCAATGTCAGTGTTTGACCAAGCTCTAACTATCTTTGCAGCAGAGCGTGGCTACCTAAAAGATGTAGAACTGTCAAAAGTTCTAGATTTTGAGGCGGCTCTACTATCGTATGCTCGCGCTCAGTACGCAGATTTTGCAGCTGAGATCGACAAGACGGGTGCTTACAACGATGAGATCGAAGCTCAGCTTAAGAAGCTAGCAGACGATTTTAAAGCAACCCAAACTTGGTAATAAGTCGGTGGCAGTCTCTGCCACCAACTAATGGAGAGTAACGATGGCCGGCGCAAAAGAGATACGTAATAAAATCGGTAGTGTTAAAAGCACGCAGAAAATTACGAAAGCGATGGAAATGGTAGCAGCTTCAAAAATGCGTCGCTCTCAAGACGCAATGGAAGCTTCTCGTCCATACGCTGAAACAATGCGTAAAGTGATCGGTCATGTGGCTAACGCAAATCTAGAGTACCGTCATCCGTACCTAGCTGAGCGTGAAGCTAAACGTGTTGGTTATATCATCGTTTCTACAGATCGTGGCTTGTGTGGCGGCTTGAACATTAACGTGTTCAAAAAAGCTGTAACAGATATGCAAGCTTGGAAAGCAAAAGGTGCTGACATTGAGCTAGCGGTAATCGGCTCTAAAGCAACGGCTTTCTTTAACAACAGTGGCGCAAAAGTCGTCGCTCAGGTTTCTGGTCTTGGTGACTCACCAAGCTTGGAAGACCTGATCGGTTCTGTTGGCGTAATGTTGAAAAAATACGATGAAGGTGAATTGGACCGTCTATATGTGGTTTACAACGAGTTTGTAAACACCATGGTTCAGCAACCAACGATCGATCAATTGCTACCTTTGCCTAAATCGGAAAGCGAAGAGATGCAGCGTCCGCATTCATGGGACTACATCTACGAGCCTGAACCAAAACCTCTACTGGATACGCTTCTTGTGCGTTACGTAGAGTCTCAGGTTTATCAAGGTGTAGTTGAGAACCTTGCTTGTGAGCAAGCGGCTCGAATGATTGCGATGAAGGCTGCAACTGATAACGCAACTAACTTGATTGAAGATTTAGAACTTGTGTATAACAAAGCCCGTCAGGCTGCGATCACACAAGAACTATCGGAAATCGTTTCTGGTGCGGCAGCGGTTTAAGCTTAGGTAAAACAAACAGTTTAGAGGATTAACGATGGCTACAGGTAAGATCGTACAGATCATTGGTGCGGTAGTCGACGTAGAGTTCCCACAGAGCGAAGTACCTAGTGTTTACGATGCTCTGAACGTTGTGGATTCTAAAGAGCGTCTAGTTCTTGAAGTTCAGCAACAGCTTGGCGGTGGCGTAATTCGCGCAATCGTTATGGGTAGCTCTGATGGTTTACGTCGCGGTTTGGCAGTTGAAAACACTGGCGCTCCAATCTCAGTACCAGTAGGTACTAAGACACTAGGTCGTATCATGAACGTACTTGGTGATGCGATTGACGAGCGTGGTGAAATCGGTGCGGAAGAGCTTTACTCTATCCACCGTGCAGCGCCAAGCTACGAAGAGCAATCAAACGAGACAGCTCTTCTAGAAACAGGTGTAAAAGTAATCGACTTGATTTGTCCATTCGCTAAGGGTGGTAAGATCGGTCTATTCGGTGGTGCAGGTGTAGGTAAGACCGTTAACATGATGGAACTTATCAACAACATCGCACTACAACACTCTGGTCTATCAGTATTCGCGGGTGTTGGTGAACGTACTCGTGAAGGTAACGACTTCTACTACGAGATGCAGGAAGCGGGTGTTGTAAACATCAACGAACCTGAGAAATCGAAAGTAGCAATGGTTTACGGCCAAATGAACGAGCCACCAGGTAACCGTCTACGTGTTGCACTGACTGGTTTGACTATGGCTGAGAAATTCCGTGATGAAGGCCGTGACGTACTGCTGTTTATCGATAACATCTATCGTTACACACTTGCAGGGACAGAGGTTTCAGCACTGCTAGGTCGTATGCCTTCTGCAGTAGGTTACCAACCTACTCTTGCTGAAGAAATGGGTGTTCTTCAAGAACGTATCACTTCAACTCGTCAAGGTTCTATCACGTCTGTACAGGCGGTATACGTACCTGCGGATGACTTGACTGACCCATCTCCAGCAACAACGTTCGCACACTTGGACGCAACAGTTGTACTTAACCGTAACATCGCAGCTATGGGTCTATACCCAGCGATCGACCCACTAGATTCGACTTCACGTCAGCTAGATCCATTGGTTGTTGGTCAAGAGCACTATGATGTTGCACGTGGTGTTCAGCAAACGCTTCAGCGTTATAAAGAGCTGAAAGACATCATTGCGATCCTAGGTATGGACGAGCTTTCTGAAGGCGATAAGCAAGTTGTATCTCGTGCACGTAAGATTGAGCGTTTCCTAACTCAACCTTACCACGTAGCGGAAGTATTTACTGGTGACCCTGGTGTATACGTTCCTCTTAAAGAAACACTACGTGGCTTTAAAGGTCTACTAGCTGGTGACTACGACGACATTCCAGAGCAAGCGTTTATGTACTGCGGTACTATCGACGAAGCTATCGAGAATGCGAAGAAGCTATAAGGCTAACTAGGAGGCGATATGGCAGCAATAACCTTTCATCTAGACGTTGTAAGCGCAGAGAAGAAAATCTTCTCAGGTCGTGTTGAAACGTTTCAGGTGACCGGTAGCGAAGGTGAACTTGGTATTTTCCATGGTCACACACCGCTGCTGACCGCTATTAAGCCTGGTATGGTGCGTATAGTGAAACAACACGGCCACGAAGAAATTATTTATGTTTCTGGTGGTATTGTTGAAATTCAACCTGGTACAGCGACTGTACTGGCTGATACAGCAATTCGTGGTGAAGATCTAGATACAGCCAAGGCTCAAGAAGCCAAACGTCGCGCTGAGGAGAAAATCCAGAATCAGCATGGCGATATGGACTTCGCACAAGCGGCCAGTGAACTGGCTAAAGCCATTGCTCAGCTACGAGTAATTGAGCTGACTAAGAAACGTCGTTAATTTTTATTAACACGTTTTATGAAAAGGCGACCATTGGTCGCCTTTTTTGCTTTATTTTTGCGAAACTCATCTCAAACGATTAACACCCTTGTTCTAAGCCGCTAAAATACAATCAGTTGGTTATCAATATATAGGCTTAAAATGAAATTTAGCGCTGTAATTCTCGCTGCGGGTAAAGGTACTCGCATGCATTCTAATATGCCAAAAGTTCTTCATACTCTTGCCGGAAAGCCGATGGTGAAACACGTGATTGATACGTGTAACAGCTTAGGTGCACAAAATATCCACTTGGTTTACGGCCATGGCGGCGATCAAATGAAGCAAGCTTTGGCAGAAGAAAACGTCAATTGGGTGTTGCAAGCGGAGCAATTGGGGACAGGTCATGCGGTTGATCAGGCTTCTCCACAATTTCAGGATGATGAGAAGATCCTCGTTTTATACGGTGATGTTCCATTGATCTCTGAGGAAACCATTGAAAGTCTATTGGATGCTCAACCAAATGACGGCATTGCTCTGTTAACCGTAATACTGAAAAATCCAACAGGCTATGGACGTATCGTACGTAAACATGGTCCTGTGGTCGCGATTGTTGAGCAGAAAGATGCTACTGAAGAGCAGAAACTCATCAAAGAAGTGAATACAGGTGTAATGGTGGCGACAGGGCGTGACCTAAAACGTTGGTTGTCAGGTTTAAATAATAATAATGCCCAAGGTGAGTACTATCTGACTGACGTTATCGCTGCGGCTCACGAAGAAGGTCGAGCAGTTGAAGCAGTACATCCTTCAAGTGCTATTGAAGTGGAAGGGGTTAACGATCGTATTCAACTGGCTCGTCTAGAGCGTGCTTTCCAAACTCGTCAGGCAAATCGTCTATTAGAGCAAGGTGTGATGCTGCGCGATCCATCTCGTTTTGATCTACGTGGCGAACTGCAATGTGGCATGGATGTCGAGATTGACGTTAACGTTGTTATTGAAGGTACAGTATCGATTGGCGATAACGTTATCATCGGTGCGGGTTGTATTCTTAAAGACTGTGAAATCGACGACAATACAGTGATTCGCCCTTACAGCGTCATTGAAGGAGCGAGTGTCGGTGAAGATTGTACCGTTGGTCCATTTACTCGTCTTCGTCCTGGCGCAGATCTGCGTAACGATGCCCACGTTGGTAACTTTGTTGAAGTGAAAAATGCACGCATTGGTGAAGGTTCTAAAGCCAACCATTTAACTTACATTGGTGATGCTGAAATTGGTCAGCGTGTTAACGTGGGTGCTGGTGTGATTACCTGTAACTATGATGGTGCAAATAAGTTTAAGACTATCATTGGCGATGATGTATTTGTAGGCTCGGATTGCCAGCTGGTGGCTCCTGTCACTATCGCTAACGGAGCGACAATCGGTGCCGGTACCACATTAACTAAAAATGTCGCGGAAGGTGAGTTAGTGATCACTCGCGCTAAAGAGAAGAAAATTTCAGGTTGGCAACGTCCGACCAAGAAAAAATAAAAAGAAAAGCCAGCTAAATGCTGGCTTTTTTAATGCTATTTAAAGACGAAACATGATTGGATGTTATGGACGCTCGAAAATTGTGGCGATACCTTGCCCTAAGCCAATACACATCGTCGCTAGACCGTATTTCGCCTGCTTCGCTTCCATCAGGTTAATCAGCGTGGTTGAAATGCGAGTACCGGAACAGCCTAATGGGTGGCCTAGCGCTATTGCGCCGCCATTAAGGTTTACCTTCTCATCCATTTTATCCAACAAACCTAAGTCTTTGGCACAAGGCAGAGACTGAGCTGCAAAAGCTTCGTTCAGTTCAATCACATCAATGTCTTCCATTGACAGGCCTGCGCGTTTTAGTGCTTTGTGGGTTGCTGGTACCGGACCATAACCCATGATAGATGGATCGCAACCTGCAATAGCCATTGATTTCACTTTGGCGCGAATAGTCAGTCCTAACTCCAGCGCTTTTGCTTCACTCATGATCAGCATTGCTGAAGCGCCATCAGAAAGTGCAGAAGAAGATCCCGCGGTTACTGTACCATTAACTGGGTCAAAGGCTGGGCGAAGGGCTGATAAGCCTTCAGCGGTCGTTTCAGGACGAATCACTTCATCGTAATCAAGGGTAAACAGCGTACCATCTTCAGCGTGTGCCTCTGTTGGTAGAATTTCATTTTTGAATCTTCCTTCAACGGTCGCGGCATAAGCTCTTTGATGTGAACGAGCAGCAAATGCATCTTGTTGTTCGCGGCTAATACCGTGCACTTTACCCAGCATTTCAGCGGTTAAACCCATCATACCCGCTGCTTTTGCTACGTTCTTTGATAGTCCTGGGTGGAAATCCACTCCATGGTTCATCGGTACATGGCCCATGTGCTCTACACCGCCCACTAAGCAGATCTCAGCGTCACCTACCATGATAGAGCGAGCGGCGTCATGCAGTGCTTGCATCGATGAACCACATAAGCGGTTAACTGTCACAGCACCAATTTCGATTGGCAAACCTGCTAACAGCGCAGCGTTGCGCGCAACGTTAAAACCTTGCTCTAGGGTTTGTTGCACACAACCCCAGTAGATGTCTTCTATTTCACTTGGGTTAACTTGTGGGTTTCTTGCTAGCAGCCCTTTCATCAGATGAGCAGAGAGATCTTCAGCTCGCTGGTGGCGAAATGCTCCGCCTTTGGAACGTCCCATAGGGGTGCGAAGGCAATCAACAATCACTACGTTATTCATTTTGTTATTCCTTTTCCAAAGTGGTTACAGTGAGCTAGCCTGCTGTGAGCCTTTTTGTTGCGAACTATAAAAGAAGGTTTCACTTTTCTCAGCCATATCTATTAGGCGTTGAGGTACTTGATAAACCGCACCTAAATGCTGATGTTTTTTCGCCATTTCTAGGTAAGTACTTAGACCAATACTATCTAGGTAACGGAACACACCACCACGGAATGGAGGGAAACCTAAACCATAAACCAGTGCCATATCGGCTTCTTGCGGAGAAGCAATGATGTTTTCTTCTAGACAAAGCACCACTTCATTGATCATTGGAATCATCATGCGCTCGATGATGGTTTGATCATCAAACTCAGTACCAACACCACATACTGTTTGTAGCAGTGCAACAACGCTGCTATCGAAGGCTTTCTTCGGCTTACCTTTTTTATCGACGGTGTATTGGTAGAAACCACTACCGTTTTTCTGTCCGTATTTCTGCGCTTCAAATAGCGCACTTATCGCATCTGGCCCTTGTTTAGCCATACGAGAAGGGAAGCCTTGTGCCATCACTTCTTGGGCATGATGGGCAGTATCTAGACCAACCACATCTAACAAGTAAGCAGGTCCCATTGGCCAACCGAATTGACGTTCCATGACTTTATCGATTTGTGTGAAGTCGCCACCATCACGCATCAATAGGCTAAAACCTGCAAAGTATGGGAATAGGACGCGGTTGACGAAAAATCCCGGGCAGTCATTAACCACAATTGGCGATTTACCCATTTTTGCCGCGTAAGCGACAACGCGGTTAATGGTGTCTTCAGAGGTATGTTCACCTCGAATGATTTCAACCAGAGGCATGCGGTGTACTGGGTTAAAGAAGTGCATACCACAGAAATTTTCTGGGCGTTTAAGCGATTTCGCCAATAAGTTAATTGGAATGGTTGAGGTATTTGACGTGATCACTGTGTCTGCAGAAACTTGTTGTTCCACCTCACTCAGCACTGCCGCTTTTACTTTTGGGTTTTCAACCACAGCTTCAACAACAACATCGGATTGTTCAATACCAGCGTAATGTAGCGTTGGTGAAATAGAGGCGATGACAGATGCCATCTTAAAACCATCGATCTTGCCGCGTTCAAGCTGTTTGTTGAGTAGCTTAGAGGCCTCTGTCATACCCAAATCAAGGGAAGATTGAGCGATATCTTTCATCGTTACTGGTACGCCTTTCGACGCCGATTGATAAGCGATACCGCCACCCATAATTCCTGCGCCTAAAACAGCCGCTCGTTGGGTCTCTTTTGATGCTGACTTAGATGATTTTTTCGCAAGTCCTTTAATGTATTGGTCATTAAGGAAAATACCTACAAGAGCTTGCGCCTCTTGAGATTTCGCAAGAGTAATAAAATGCTTACGCTCAATGTCTAGAGCCGGCCCCCGTTCGCAGTTGGCTGCTTGTTCGATGGTTTTAACCGCCGTCATTGGCGCTGGGTAGTGAGTACCTGCTACTTGGGCAACGACACCTTTAGCTATCGTAAAGCTCATCATCGCTTCAACTTTGCTTAATGTTAGCGCTGACGTTTTTTGTCTGCGGCGAGCTTGCCAGTTAATCTTTTCATTGATGGCTTGCGTCAATGTTACGATCGCAGATTCTGCTAGCTTGTCGCTTTCTACAACTGCGTCGAGTAAGCCCAATTTTAGTGCTTCGTCTGCTTTACACGCTTTGCCTTGAGTAATGATTTCCATTGCGCTGTCAGCGCCGATGATTCTTGGTAGGCGAACCGTGCCACCGAAGCCTGGCATTATGCCTAATTTGGTTTCTGGTAAACCAATGCTGGTGGTGTTGTCACCAATGCGGAAGTCTGTAGCGAGTACGCACTCACATCCGCCGCCAAGGGTGAAGCCCTTTAATGCGGAGAGTGTTGGTACTGGTAAGTCTTCCAACTTGTTAAATATGTTGTTTGCAAAAACAAGCCACGTATCAAGTTCAGCTTCTGGCTTTGCAAATAGTCCTAAAAACTCTGTAATGTCGGCACCGACAATAAATGAGTCTTTATCCGTGGTGAGTACAACACCTTTTAAACCTTGATGAGTTTGGAGAGCATCAAGAGCCTCGTTTAGCGAGTTCAAAGTGCTGAGGTCGAGCTTATTTACAGAGTGCGGAGAGCAGAAGCTTATTTCTACGATACCGTTCTCTAGTTCCTTTACCTGTAGGGTTTCGGCTTGGTAAATCATTGTCTATCTCCTTGACATACAACCGAAGGATTGTGTGTGAGAGTTTTTGTTGTATTTAGTTTCTGGTGTGACCAGTAGTTTCAGTTTGAACGGCAGAATCTATATTTTCAATACATTTTTTAAACAACTGTTTAACATTGTGTGCTAATACCAATCCTGAGCACATTTTTAGGGCTCGTGATACACTTAGTCACCCTTATGATTTTGTGAAAGTTATGAACGTTCGACCTTATTTGATTCCCAACGAACCGGTTATCTTTGAAGAAGAGATAAAAAAGAGCCTGTTTATTACTTATCTTGCCCATACTCCAACGAGTGAAGCGGCTAAGGCGTTTGTGGAACAGATAAAGCAGAAGCATTCGGATGCTAGACATAACTGCTGGGGCTTTGTTGCAGGCAGGCCTGAAGATTCTATGCTTTGGGGGTTCAGTGACGACGGAGAACCATCAGGTACAGCAGGTAAGCCTATATTATCTCAGTTGTCTGGTTCTGGGGTTGGCGAAATTACAGCGGTTGTCACTCGTTATTATGGTGGTATTCGTCTGGGAACTGGCGGGTTAGTGAAAGCATACGGTGGTGGTGTGCAACAAGCGCTTAAGCTGCTTCAAACTATTGAGAAAAAAATCACCACAAATTTGCACCTAAGTTTAGACTACGGTCTGGTTCCGCTCGCTCAGTCTATTATCAAACAATTCGACGGAACAGAAGTCGACGCTCAATACGGTTCAAACGTGGAATTGGATGTGGAGCTAGAAGTTCTTCATGTTGAAGATTTCACTCAAACTATCATTAACCGAAGCGGTGCAAAGATTATTGTTACCGATTTAAACAATACATAGGAACTAAGAAGCCCGGCTTCATTTTGTCTATCAATGCAATTTCGTTCAATTATCCGAATTGTCGGGCTGTTGCTCGCGATATTTAGCTTTTCGATGCTAGCTCCAGCGCTGGTCGCTTTGATCTATCGTGATGGTGCTGGTGTACCTTTCGTTTCTACTTTCTTTGCATTGTTGTTTTTTGGGGCGGTGCTTTGGTTTCCAAACCGACGTTATAAACATGAACTAAAGTCAAGAGATGGCTTTCTGATCGTTGTTTTGTTTTGGACGGTAATCGGTAGTGCTGGGGCAATGCCTTTTTTACTCTCTGATAACCCGAGCGTATCAGTGACCAATGCTTTTTTTGAATCTTTTTCTGCATTAACTACTACAGGGGCAACCGTTATTGTTGGCCTTGATGAATTACCTAAGGCTATTTTATTTTACCGCCAGTTCTTACAGTGGTTTGGTGGTATGGGTATCATTGTTTTAGCGGTTGCTATCTTACCTGTACTTGGAATCGGTGGTATGCAGCTCTATCGTGCTGAAGTGCCAGGGCCAGTAAAAGATACCAAGGTTACCCCTCGCATCGCAGAGACAGCGAAAGCGCTTTGGTATATCTATCTGAGCTTAACCATCGCTTGTGCCGCAGCATTCTGGCTGGCGGGAATGACGGTGTTTGATGCTATCTGTCATAGTTTCTCTACTATCGCTATTGGCGGTTTCTCTACTCATGATGCCAGCATGGGCTATTTCGATAGTTATGCAATTAACCTGATCACGGTTGTTTTCCTATTAATCTCGGCTTGTAACTACACGTTGCATTATGCTGCGTGGGCTACAGGTGGTGTTCATCCTAAGTATTATTGGAGAGACCCTGAGTTTCGTGCCTTCATGGTGATTCAAGTAATCCTATTTGTGGTTTGCTTCTTAATGCTGCTTAAACACCATACGTATGATTCCATTTATGACGCGTTTGATCAGGCGATATTCCAAACGGTGTCTATATCAACAACAGCCGGATTTACCACTACTGGGTTTTCCGAGTGGCCGCTGTTTTTACCTGTTCTTCTGCTATTTTCATCTTTTATCGGTGGTTGCGCTGGTTCAACAGGCGGTGGGATGAAAGTGATTCGCGTGCTATTGCTTACATTGCAAGGTGCACGTGAAATGAAACGTCTTGTCCACCCAAGAGCAATCTACTCAATTAAGCTGGGGGATAGCGCTCTATCACAACGTGTTGTTGACGCGGTATGGGGATTTTTCTCTGCATACGCTTTGGTGTTTGTGGTTTGTATGCTTGCAGTTATTGCGACAGGTATGGATGAGCTCAGTGCTTTCGCTGCTGTTGCTGCCACGCTGAATAACTTAGGTCCGGGGTTAGGAGAGGTTGCTGTCCATTTTGCTGACATTAACGATAGTGCCAAGTGGGTGCTGATTGTCTCCATGTTGTTTGGCCGTTTAGAAATATTCACTTTATTAATTTTGTTAACACCTACGTTCTGGCGTAGCTAGGGTTACTCACATTGGGAGATAGCGTGAAAGCACTTCTTTTATATTCGACCCGTGAAGGTCAGACAAAAAAAATCATGCACAACATCGCTCAGCAGTTAAATGGTTATGATTGCCAATTTGTCAATTTGCATGAATGTCAGGTAATGGACTTAACGCAATATGACAAAGTATTGATTGGTGCTTCTATTCGCTATGGCAAATTGAACACAAAGTTGTATCAGTTCATCAATGCCCATCAACAGCAGCTCAAAAATGTTAAGGCAGCCTTTTACTGCGTCAATTTGACGGCTCGTAAAGCTGACCAAGGTAAAGATACGCCAGAAGGGAGTGTTTATATAAAGACGTTTTTGAAGAAGTCACCTTGGCAACCTTCACTAATCGGGGTTTTCGCTGGAGCGCTTTATTATCCTCGTTATCGTCCTCTAGACAGAATGATGATTCGTTTCATTATGAAACTCACAGGTGGTGAAACGGATACAAGCAAAGAAATTGAGTATACCGACTGGGGAAAAGTGTCCTTATTCGCTAAAAAGTTTGAAAAATTGTAAAGAAAATAATCAATTAAGAGCTGTGATGGCTCTTTTTTGTTCGAACGATAAAAAACTTCAAAAAGTTTGCAAAAAAACTATTGCCAATTCTGATCATCTCCCTATAATGCCGCCTCGCTGACACGGGAACAGTTCGTAAGAAATGCAACCAGTTAGCCGGTTTGTTAACTAGCATCAATTAACGATGAAAAAGTTTTAAAAAAGTGTTTGACACTGAAACTTAACTAGCTAAAATAGCCGTCCGTTTTGAGAGGAATGCCTTTGAAAACGTAGCTCTTTAACAATTTAAACCTATCAATCTGTGTGGGCACTCGTTGATGAAAATCAATTAGATTCTTCGGAATCAAATTTAGATTTCAATGAACTGAGTGACCAATTTGATACTTCGGTATCGAGCACAGTCAATTCACTATCGAAAGATAGAATCAGTATTCGTTGAGTCGACAAAATCTTAAATTGAAGAGTTTGATCATGGCTCAGATTGAACGCTGGCGGCAGGCCTAACACATGCAAGTCGAGCGGCAGCACAGAGGAACTTGTTCCTTGGGTGGCGAGCGGCGGACGGGTGAGTAATGCCTAGGAAATTGCCCTGATGTGGGGGATAACTATTGGAAACGATAGCTAATACCGCATGATGCCTACGGGCCAAAGAGGGGGACCTTCGGGCCTCTCGCGTCAGGATATGCCTAGGTGGGATTAGCTAGTTGGTGAGGTAAGGGCTCACCAAGGCGACGATCCCTAGCTGGTCTGAGAGGATGATCAGCCACACTGGAACTGAGACACGGTCCAGACTCCTACGGGAGGCAGCAGTGGGGAATATTGCACAATGGGCGCAAGCCTGATGCAGCCATGCCGCGTGTGTGAAGAAGGCCTTCGGGTTGTAAAGCACTTTCAGTAGGGAGGAAGGCAGTGTCGTTAATAGCGGCATTGTTTGACGTTACTTACAGAAGAAGCACCGGCTAACTCCGTGCCAGCAGCCGCGGTAATACGGAGGGTGCGAGCGTTAATCGGAATTACTGGGCGTAAAGCGCATGCAGGTGGTTTGTTAAGTCAGATGTGAAAGCCCGGGGCTCAACCTCGGAATAGCATTTGAAACTGTCAAGCTAGAGTACTGTAGAGGGGGGTAGAATTTCAGGTGTAGCGGTGAAATGCGTAGAGATCTGAAGGAATACCGGTGGCGAAGGCGGCCCCCTGGACAGATACTGACACTCAGATGCGAAAGCGTGGGGAGCAAACAGGATTAGATACCCTGGTAGTCCACGCCGTAAACGATGTCTACTTGGAGGTTGTGGCCTTGAGCCGTGGCTTTCGGAGCTAACGCGTTAAGTAGACCGCCTGGGGAGTACGGTCGCAAGATTAAAACTCAAATGAATTGACGGGGGCCCGCACAAGCGGTGGAGCATGTGGTTTAATTCGATGCAACGCGAAGAACCTTACCTACTCTTGACATCCAGAGAAGTCGACGGAGACGTTGATGTGCCTTCGGGAACTCTGAGACAGGTGCTGCATGGCTGTCGTCAGCTCGTGTTGTGAAATGTTGGGTTAAGTCCCGCAACGAGCGCAACCCTTATCCTTGTTTGCCAGCGAGTAATGTCGGGAACTCCAGGGAGACTGCCGGTGATAAACCGGAGGAAGGTGGGGACGACGTCAAGTCATCATGGCCCTTACGAGTAGGGCTACACACGTGCTACAATGGCGCATACAGAGGGCAGCGAACTTGCGAGAGTAAGCGAATCCCAAAAAGTGCGTCGTAGTCCGGATTGGAGTCTGCAACTCGACTCCATGAAGTCGGAATCGCTAGTAATCGTGAATCAGAATGTCACGGTGAATACGTTCCCGGGCCTTGTACACACCGCCCGTCACACCATGGGAGTGGGCTGCAAAAGAAGCAGGTAGTTTAACCTTCGGGAGGACGCTTGCCACTTTGTGGTTCATGACTGGGGTGAAGTCGTAACAAGGTAGCGCTAGGGGAACCTGGCGCTGGATCACCTCCTTACGTAAAGATTCTCTTGATGAGTGTCCACACAGATTGATTAGGTTTAGAAAGTAAGAGTATCTTAGTGTCCCGTTCGTCTAGAGGCCTAGGACACCGCCCTTTCACGGCGGTAACAGGGGTTCGACTCCCCTACGGGATACCAATTCCACTTCTTTTTCGTAAAGAAAGGGAATAAAAGGGGGTCGTTAGCTCAGTTGGTAGAGCAGTTGACTTTTAATCAATTGGTCGCAGGTTCGAATCCTGCACGACCCACCATTATTGCTTCAAGTTATGGGGTTATAGCTCAGCTGGGAGAGCGCCTGCCTTGCACGCAGGAGGTCTGCGGTTCGATCCCGCATAGCTCCACCATCTTGAAAGTGAAATAATGGGCGATTAGCTCAGTTGGGAGAGCACCTGCCTTACAAGCAGGGGGTCACTGGTTCGAACCCGGTATCGCCCACCATTTTTAAGTGTTTTTGAAAAAAGAATCTTTAAAAATGGTTTTCGTAAACTCTTTGTTTATAAAAACTCTTGCTCTTTAACAATTTGGAAAGCTGACAAATAACGATTTTGTTCTTTTTATAGAAAGTATCGTTATTTATTAAAAGTTCTCAAATCCTATATCTCTTAGAGATGTAGGTACCAATACACATTCAAGTGTTCTTGGGAATAACGAAAGTTATTCATATTTGAGTCCGGCAAAATCGAAATGTCTCTCGCTCATTCAAATAATGAGAGACAACTAAACCTTGGTTGTTTGCCATATAAGACCTCTTGGGGTTGTATGGTTAAGTGACTAAGCGTACACGGTGGATGCCTTGGCAGTCAGAGGCGATGAAGGACGTATTAACTTGCGATAAGCGTAGATTAGGCAGTAAAAGCCACTTGAGTCTACGATTTCCGAATGGGGAAACCCACGTGCATAAGCACGTATCATTAACTGAATACATAGGTTAATGAGGCGAACCGGGAGAACTGAAACATCTAAGTACCCCGAGGAAAAGAAATCAATTGAGATTCCGAAAGTAGCGGCGAGCGAAATTGGATTAGCCCTTAAGCTTTTAATGACACAGGTGAAGGCTCTGGAAAGTGCCGCGATACAGGGTGATAGCCCCGTAACCGACATGTCATTTTAAGTGAAAACGAGTAAGGCGGGACACGTGATATCCTGTTTGAATATGGGGGGACCATCCTCCAAGGCTAAATACTCCTGACTGACCGATAGTGAACCAGTACCGTGAGGGAAAGGCGAAAAGAACCCCTGTGAGGGGAGTGAAATAGAACCTGAAACCGTGTACGTACAAGCAGTAGGAGCAGGCTTTGTCCTGTGACTGCGTACCTTTTGTATAATGGGTCAGCGACTTATATTCAGTGGCAAGGTTAACCGTATAGGGGAGCCGTAGGGAAACCGAGTCTTAACTGGGCGTTTAGTCTCTGGATATAGACCCGAAACCGAGTGATCTAGCCATGGGCAGGTTGAAGGTTGAGTAACATCAACTGGAGGACCGAACCGACTAATGTTGAAAAATTAGCGGATGACTTGTGGCTAGGGGTGAAAGGCCAATCAAACTCGGAGATAGCTGGTTCTCCCCGAAAGCTATTTAGGTAGCGCCTCGGACGAATACTACTGGGGGTAGAGCACTGTTAAGGCTAGGGGGTCATCCCGACTTACCAACCCTTTGCAAACTCCGAATACCAGTAAGTACTATCCGGGAGACACACGGCGGGTGCTAACGTCCGTCGTGGAGAGGGAAACAACCCAGACCGCCAGCTAAGGTCCCAAATTACTACTAAGTGGGAAACGATGTGGGAAGGCTCAGACAGCTAGGATGTTGGCTTAGAAGCAGCCATCATTTAAAGAAAGCGTAATAGCTCACTAGTCGAGTCGGCCTGCGCGGAAGATGTAACGGGGCTAAGTAGTAAACCGAAGCTGCGGCAATATCCTTTAGGATATTGGGTAGGGGAGCGTTCTGTAAGCCGTTGAAGGTGTGTTGTAAAGCATGCTGGAGGTATCAGAAGTGCGAATGCTGACATGAGTAACGATAAAGGGGGTGAAAAACCTCCTCGCCGGAAGACCAAGGGTTCCTGTCCAACGTTAATCGGGGCAGGGTGAGTCGACCCCTAAGGCGAGGCCGAAAGGCGTAGTCGATGGGAAACGGGTTAATATTCCCGTACTTCTTACAATTGCGATGGGGGGACGGAGAAGGCTAGGTGGGCCTGGCGACGGTTGTCCAGGTTCAAGTGCGTAGGCTTGAGGGTTAGGTAAATCCGGCTCTCTTTAAGGCTGAGACACGATGTCGAGCTACTACGGTAGTGAAGTCATTGATGCCATGCTTCCAGGAAAAGCCTCTAAGCTTCAGATTGTAAGGAATCGTACCCCAAACCGACACAGGTGGTCGGGTAGAGAATACCAAGGCGCTTGAGAGAACTCGGGTGAAGGAACTAGGCAAAATGGTACCGTAACTTCGGGAGAAGGTACGCTCTTGACGGTGAAGTCCCTCGCGGATGGAGCTGATGAGAGTCGCAGATACCAGGTGGCTGCAACTGTTTATTAAAAACACAGCACTGTGCAAAATCGTAAGATGACGTATACGGTGTGACGCCTGCCCGGTGCCGGAAGGTTAATTGATGGGGTTAGCGGTAACGCGAAGCTCTTGATCGAAGCCCCGGTAAACGGCGGCCGTAACTATAACGGTCCTAAGGTAGCGAAATTCCTTGTCGGGTAAGTTCCGACCTGCACGAATGGCGTAATGATGGCCACGCTGTCTCCACCCGAGACTCAGTGAAATTGAAATCGCTGTGAAGATGCAGTGTACCCGCGGCTAGACGGAAAGACCCCGTGAACCTTTACTACAGCTTGGCACTGAACATTGAACCTACATGTGTAGGATAGGTGGGAGGCTTTGAAGCGCAGACGCTAGTTTGTGTGGAGCCGTCCTTGAAATACCACCCTTGTATGTTTGATGTTCTAACTCAGACCCGTTATCCGGGTCGAGGACAGTGCCTGGTGGGTAGTTTGACTGGGGCGGTCTCCTCCCAAAGAGTAACGGAGGAGCACGAAGGTGGGCTAAACACGGTTGGACATCGTGTGGTTAGTGCAATGGCATAAGCCCGCTTGACTGCGAGAATGACAATTCGAGCAGGTGCGAAAGCAGGTCATAGTGATCCGGTGGTTCTGAATGGAAGGGCCATCGCTCAACGGATAAAAGGTACTCCGGGGATAACAGGCTGATACCGCCCAAGAGTTCATATCGACGGCGGTGTTTGGCACCTCGATGTCGGCTCATCACATCCTGGGGCTGAAGTCGGTCCCAAGGGTATGGCTGTTCGCCATTTAAAGTGGTACGCGAGCTGGGTTTAGAACGTCGTGAGACAGTTCGGTCCCTATCTGCCGTGGGCGTTGGAGAATTGAAGGGGGCTGCTCCTAGTACGAGAGGACCGGAGTGGACGAACCTCTGGTGTTCGGGTTGTTACGCCAGTAGCATTGCCCGGTAGCTAAGTTCGGAATTGATAACCGCTGAAAGCATCTAAGCGGGAAGCAAGCCCTGAGATGAGTTCTCCCTGGCACTTTAAGTGTCCTAAAGGGTTGTTCGAGACTAGAACGTTGATAGGCAGGGTGTGTAAGTGCTGTGAGGCATTGAGCTAACCTGTACTAATTGCCCGTGAGGCTTAACCATACAACACCCAAGGGGTTTTGATGGACTCAAAGCAAGAGCAGAATTGAATGTGTAGAGAACACTAAACAGCTTTCCGAATTAAAGAATTTGCTTGGCGACCATAGCGATTTGGACCCACCTGATTCCATGCCGAACTCAGAAGTGAAACGAATTAGCGCCGATGGTAGTGTGGGGTCTCCCCATGTGAGAGTAGGACATCGCCAGGCTTTATTACTTGTGTTCAGATTGATAAATCTGAAGGCAAACAAAGAAAAGACTTAATAGTCTGACCAATGCGGAGCGGTAGTTCAGTTGGTTAGAATACCGGCCTGTCACGCCGGGGGTCGCGGGTTCGAGTCCCGTCCGCTCCGCCACTTATTTCGAAAACCTCGCTCTTAGCGAGGTTTTTTCGAATCTAAAGCTGTAAAATTTAGATTCCTGTTGCAGGGGTGTAGCTCCAATTGGCAGAGCAGCGGATTCCAAATCCGCGTGTTGGGAGTTCGAATCTCTCCACCCCTGCCATTATTAGAAGCCTCAGTCGTAAGACTGGGGCTTTTTTACATCTGCAATTTCACGGTTTTTACTTTCTATCTTTCAATCGGCGGAGCAGCGGATTCCGCCAATACCGAAAATCAGCGCGTGTTGGGAGTTTGAATCTCTCCACCCCTGCCATTATTAGAAGCCTCAGTTGAAAGACTGGGGTTTTTTAACATCTGAAATTTCGCGGTTTTTACTTTCTATCTTCCAATCGGGGGAGCTTCAGGGACGAATGAATGCACGTTTGCATTTGACGCCCATTCGCTGTTCGCCGATGCTCAGTCTGATCATATTTTTATCTAGGCTGGTATTACCTAAAATGATAACCGAGCAATTTCAGTCGAAACATAACGTTAATCTGGGTTATCAAAGTATTAGCTACTGAGTCTATTACTGATTAAAAATGTGGAAATAAGCTCATCAAATTGGTTTCTTTTTTATCATCAATTTCGGTGATATTATCCGGAGAATTATTTCTATAAACGCTATACCGTGATTAATTCAGCTTCCGATCTTATTAACTTTGCCAGTGTTTTAAACAATATCGTTTGTAGCGTTGTCGGATGTTTGTTTTTGTACAAAATCCGTAGTGGTTTGACGGGTTATCAAAGGCGTTCAGCATCGTATTTCCTTCTCTTTTTCTTGCTCTTTGGCTTAGCTTTTTCTGCTATGGCCATTCGAACTTGGCTTCCTCTTAGTTACTCTGTATTACTTAATAATATTCTTTATATGAGTGTTGCTTATCTGCTCTTATTTGGAGCGTTAAGTTGGTATAAGAAGCCTATAAATAGATGGCTATGGAAGTTGGCTGTTATTCATGTTTTTTTATACACAGCAATTCAGAACTATGTGTACCACTACTGGCCAGATACTCTTCAATTGAGAGTTCAGTTTGCTTTCTTTAACTTTGTTTTTGTCTATCTAGCCACCTATTTAGTCTGCAATAAACATAGGGCGACAAATGGGCGAGGAGAGCGCATGCTCGCTCTTTCCGCTATTGTCTGTATGGTAGCTGCATGTTTTCCTACCCTTGCTTTAGCGATAAGCGATAGAGCGGATTACTATCGAGTCGCTGTCGTTATCACTCAAAATATTGTCTGTTTCTTTTTACTCGGTTCGTTGCTATCTCTGTTTTTGTTTAACCAAATCGATTGGCACTATGAGCGTTCGATTCGCGATGAGCTCACAGGGCTATACAATAGGCGTTATATCAACGATTGCATTTCTCAATCGTTAGCTAAGCAACGAGCAAAAGGTTTTATTGCTGTTATCGATATCGATCATTTTAAGAAAGTGAATGATTTGTTTGGGCATGACGTTGGTGATAATACTCTCATTGCAGTGTCTAATATTCTTGCTTCATTTATTGGACCAAATGATCTCATCGGTCGTTATGGTGGCGAAGAGTTCGTCATTTTTCTTTCTCAGAGCGATTCAGATAGCGTAGAACTTCTGTTAGAGGGTATGAGGCAGTCTGTTGAAATCAAGTCGTCCTCCGTGCTTCCTAGCCCTGTTACTATTAGTGTCGGATACTGTGTTGTCGAGATTGGCGACACGCTTCCTAGCCTATTTAGTAAAGCGGATTCAGCTTTATATATGGCTAAACGCAATGGTAGAAACTGCATCGTTAAGAAAGAGAGTGTTAGATAGGATAAAGTTATCACATTGGTTTACATTGTGATGAGAATACGTTTTATTAACTCTTTCTTCTATTGTTATACCTGAGGCAAGAATGGATCTTACCCGTCGTCGCTTTCTCTCTATTAGCTCTGCTATCGGTTTATCCAGCATGTTACCAGCGTGTTCTTTGGTTAAGATCGATCATGAACAATTTATTTATGACCTTACCGCTGAGCCTGCTCATGCTGAGGTTGTTCCCGGATATGAAACGTCTGTTTTAGGTTTTAACGGCTCAATACCTGCGCCAACTATCCGTTGTCGTCAGGGTGAAAAAGTGACGATTCGCTTTACTAACAAGCTTGATGAGCCGACAACAATTCATTGGCATGGTCTTCGGATACCTATCGGCATGGATGGGGTTCCGTTTCTTAGCCAAAAGCCAATCATGCCTGGTGAGACCTTTGTTTATGAGTTCACTCCACCAGATGCTGGTACCTTCTGGTATCACCCGCATATGAATAGCGTCAAACAGTTAGGTATGGGGTTGGTTGGTTTGATTGTTGTGGAAGAGGCCAATCCAGTATCTTTCGATGAAGAGCATGAGCTAGCGCTTAAACATTGGCATCTTGATAAAAGTGGTCAGTGGAAAGATCTGATGATTCCGCGCTACAGTGCTCGAATGGGAACACCGGGAGAGTGGGGTACAGTTAATGGTGTGCCTAATCCTAGCTACCAAATAAGACAGAACGCTAGCGTTAGATTGCGAATAGCGAATGTCGACAACACTATTACTTATCCCATTGCTATTGAAGGTGTCGAAGCTTGGATTGTAGCCATTGATGGCAATCCAGTAAAAACGCCTTACAAGCTTACTCAGCACAAGATTGGCCCAGGAATGCGGGTTGATGTTGCATTCATCGCTCCGAAGGCTGGAAATACTGTTTATGTCCGCCAGATGAAAGGTAAGTTCCCGTTCCCTCTGTGTGAATTTAAATGTCAGCCATCACAGTTGAGCGAGAGTACTTCGATTCCTGCACTGCCTCTTAATCCAATTCAAAAGATAGATTTAGAGAATGCTGAGTTGATCGACTTTGTCTTTGAGTGGGAAGGAGCTGTGACGCCAGCAAACAGCGATGGTCATGCAGTACCTAACTTTTGGCTAATGAATAAGCGAGCGTGGGAAGGGATGAGTGCTAATCACATTCCTGCGCCTCTGGCAAAGTTGCAGTTAGGCAAAACCTACATTTTCAATCTAAAGAATGTCACCCAGTATCATCATCCGATCCACTTACACGGACATACTTTTACGGTTTTGGAACTCGACGGTAAACCCGTTGATGAACTATTCCATACCGATACTGTGCTACTCGGAAAAAACGGCTCGGCAAAAGCCGCGTTTGTTGCTGATAACCCTGGTCGATGGATGTATCACTGTCATGTGATTGAACATATGAAAACAGGCTTAATGGGATACGTTGAAGTAGTATAAGTGACTCATGTAACTTTTTAAAAGTATCAAGTTGTTGTGTGGTATTTGCTTATTTTGAGATATTAATTTTCATCATTTTTGGCTCTTTTGTGCTCAATAAATCAGTACAATAAGCAAAACGTTTTTTGGAGGCTTCATGGGGCAATTTTCTATTTTGGGGCTTATCGCTGTCGGTGGTGCGATAGGTGCGTGTTCTCGATATCTCGTATCAGAAATGTGTATCACTCTATTTGGTCGCTCTTTTCCATACGGTACGCTAACCGTTAACGTGGTCGGCTCCTTTATCATGGGATTGTTGATTGCGGCAGTCGAGAACGAGTGGCTCGCACCATACCCGTGGAGACAAATTATTGGTCTGGGCTTCCTTGGTGCACTGACGACCTTTTCAACTTTTTCGATGGACAACGTGCTAATGATGCAGCAGGGCGCATTCGTTAAAATGGGATTTAACGTGCTACTAAACGTATTGCTCAGCATCTCCGCCGCGTGGCTTGCATACCAGTGGTTAATAAAAGGTTGATCAAAAGCTCTATTTTTGTACTTGGTTAACTAAAATTCTTTCTCTATAATTGTTTCACTTGTCGGAGTGCCATAAGGCTGAGACCGTTTATTCGGGATCCGTTGAACCTGATCTGGTTAGTACCAGCGAAGGGAACAAGAGAAGACCCTCTTTCTAGATTGGTCGGCTTTCAGCCCCATACCTAAGATCCGTCTACTCATCTCTTATTGACACAACTTTCCGCCAAGCATTTATCCCTAAAACAATACAAGGAAAATGCTATGTCGAATCGCAAACAAGCGAGACTGGAAGCAAAACAGTTTATTGAAACTCTTTCTGTTCAACCTTACCCAAATTCCACTAAGACTTATGTTACTGGCTCTAGACCTGATCTTAGAGTACCGATGCGAGAAATTGCGCTAGCCGATAGCTTAGTCGGTGGCAGTAAAGACGCGCCGATTTTTGAGCCTAACGAGCCCATCTCTGTTTACGATACCTCTGGTGTTTATACCGATCCAGAACATCAGATCGACCTCTATAGTGGCCTGCCTAAGTTAAGATCTCATTGGGTGGAAGAGCGAAACGATACTGAGATTTTACATTCTATGAGCTCTGAATACGCTCAACAACGCTTGGATGACCATACACTCGATGAGTTGCGTTATGGCAACTTACCTTTGATTCGTCGTGCTAAAGAGGGCAAACGAGTCACTCAGCTACACTATGCTCGTCAGGGAATTATTACTCCAGAGATGGAGTTTATTGCCCTACGAGAAAACATGGGTAATCGCCGTTATCAGGATGAACAACTTAATCAGCAGCATCCAGGTCAGAGCTTTGATGCAAACTTGCCAAAAGATATAACGCCAGAGTTCGTGAGAAAAGAAGTGGCTGAAGGGCGAGCGGTTATTCCGTGCAATATTAACCACCCTGAAGCTGAGCCTATGATTATTGGTCGTAACTTTCTTGTCAAAGTGAACGCCAATATAGGTAACTCATCAGTGAGTTCTTCTATTGAAGAAGAAGTAGAAAAGCTTGTTTGGGCAACTCGTTGGGGTGCAGATACGGTAATGGATCTCTCTACAGGCAGAAACATTCACGAAACACGCGAGTGGATACTGCGTAATAGTCCGGTGCCAATTGGTACAGTTCCTATGTATCAGGCGTTAGAAAAAGTGAATGGTGTAGCTGAGAACCTCACATGGGAAGTAATGCGAGATACCTTACTTGAACAAGCTGAACAGGGTGTTGATTACTTCACTATTCACGCTGGCTTATTGCTTCGCTACGTACCTATGACAGCCAAGCGTGTTACGGGCATTGTGTCGCGAGGTGGCTCTATCATCGCAAAATGGTGCTTAGCTCATCATCAGGAAAACTTCCTCTATACCCATTTTCGCGAGATTTGTGAGATCTGTGCTAAGTATGATGTCTCGCTTTCTTTAGGCGATGGCTTGCGTCCGGGTTCGGTTGCTGATGCAAATGATGAAGCGCAGTTTGCAGAGCTTAGAACACTCGGCGAGCTATGCAAAATTGCATGGGATTATGATGTTCAGGTGTTTATCGAAGGCCCTGGGCATGTACCAATGCACATGATTAGAGAGAACATGGATGAACAGTTGAAGCACTGCCATGAAGCGCCTTTCTATACGCTTGGTCCACTGACAACGGATATTGCACCTGGCTATGACCACATTACTTCCGGTATCGGTGCGGCGATGATTGGTTGGTATGGCTGTGCCATGCTTTGTTATGTAACACCTAAAGAGCATCTCGGTTTACCCAATAAGGAAGATGTGAAAACAGGGCTTATCACCTATAAATTGGCTGCACATGCTGCGGATCTTGCCAAGGGACATCCGGGTGCTCAAGTCCGTGACAATGCTTTATCTAAGGCTCGTTTTGAGTTCCGTTGGGAAGACCAATTTAATCTTTCTCTCGATCCAGTAACTGCTCGTGCTTTTCACGATGAGACTCTTCCTCAAGAGTCTGGAAAGGTCGCTCATTTCTGTTCTATGTGTGGTCCTAAGTTCTGTTCAATGAAGATCTCACAAGAAGTGAGGGAGTACGCCAATAACAAAGAACAAGTCGCGGCGGATCACGCGATAGAAATCAAAATGCTTGATGACTCTTCACTTTCTGACGAAAGAGTTGAGGGTATGCGTCAGAAGTCTGCTGAGTTTCTGCAGTCAGGTTCGGAGTTATACCATCCTGCGGTGAAACAGAATGCTGTTGTGACTGAGGAGTAACTTGTGAAAATACTTATCCCATCTCATTGCCTTGAGTTCACGGGAGAGGTTCAACAAGTATTATTGCTCGCTCAAATGCAGGGCTTTTATATCAGCGATATTGAGTTGGGTGTAAGCCCGACTCAATTTATTGAACTTGTTGATAGGCAAACTTCTCGTATATTTAGCAATCTCTTCAACCTAGATAATGAAGAACCCCAAAAATCGTTTTTGGATCTCTCATATGGTGTGGAGCCCAACGCTAGTATTTCCTCTAGTTCAGTTTCTATTGGTGTTATTCAGTCAGGTAGATTGGTTGATTGCTGGCAGCACTTAGGTGTAGACACGCATTTAGTTGATCAGTATGCATCCTCTAAGACTGCTTATTCAGATGTTGAGTCTTGGCGCCATTTCGCTTGGGTTGTTAGCTGTCTGGCTCTAGATTTTCCATTGGAAGATGCGCTTGTTTTAAGCCGCGCAGCCATGAATGTTTCACGTGAAACATGGCCAACACAATTTGAAAATTTCCCAACCATAGAGCAACAATCTGTTCCGGTACAAAGCATACAATTTGCTAGATTGAATAAGCAATCACTTGGACTTTACCCTGTGGTTGATAGCGTTGAGTGGGTTGAACGTCTACTCAATCTTGGTATTACAACTCTCCAAATTCGTATAAAAGACCCAACGCAAAATGACTTGGAGAAGCAGATTGCTAAGGCTATCGAGCTAGGCAAACAGTTCAAAGCACAAGTCTTTATCAACGACTATTGGCAGTTAGCGTTAAAGCATAAAGCATTCGGTGTGCATCTGGGTCAAGAAGACGTGTTAGAAGCAGATTTAGATGAGATAGCAGACAGCGGATTGGCGTTAGGTCTCTCGACGCACGGCTATTTCGAATTGCTGCGTATTCATCAATTATCACCTAGCTATATCGCTCTTGGTCATATATTCCCGACAACCACTAAACAGATGCCATCTAAACCTCAAGGTTTGGTCAGGCTAGGTTTGTATCAAAAGCTGCTAGATAGCATGCCTTATGGTGATGCTATAGGAGTTCCAAGTGTTGCTATAGGCGGTATCGATTTAAGCAACATAGAACAAGTGGCTAAGCAAGGTGTCAATAGCATCGCAGTGGTAAGAGCCATTACACAAGCTACTAATGTTACAAAGGCGGTGTCGGAACTTACGACCAAACTTAATCAGTCTAGTTTAAATAAGAAGGAGGCGTTTGATGTTATCGGATAATGCCTTTATTAGGTATCAGCGACAAATCTGCTTACCAGAAGTAGGCGAAGAAGGTCAGAAAAGACTTTGCGATTCTTCTGTATTAATCATTGGCTGTGGTGGTTTAGGCAATGCTGCCGCTTTGTATTTGGCTGGCGCAGGTATCGGAAAACTAGTGATTTGCGATGATGATGACGTTGATATCTCCAACTTATCTCGTCAAATAGCGTTTCGAACTGAACACATATCAACGTCTAAAGTTGATTCACTATCTAAGCAATTAAAATCTTTAAACCCTGATTGTCACATTCGAACGGTTGCTAGGCGAGTAGACAGTTCGGTTTTGCCATTGGAAGTAGAAATGGCGGATTTAGTATTGGATTGTTCAGATAACTTAGAGACGCGACACCTTATCAATAGAGTCTGTTTTGAATCTAAAGTACCGCTGATTTCCGGGGCTGCAATTGGTTGGGATGGTCAAGTTATCGTGTTTGATTTTACGCAGGCCAGTACATCTGTTTGTTATGCCTGTTTAGTGCCTATCGACAGCCACAATAAATTGAGTAAGTGCAGCGAGCTTGGTGTGATTGGACCGGTTGTTGGAGTGATAGGCAATTTACAAGCATTGCTTGCCATTCAGTATTTGATTGGTTTGAAAGAGTTAAAGACACATCGTTTGCACAAGTTCGATGGCAAATCGATGATATGGCAAACATGGAACTTAGTTCGAGATCCCGATTGTCCTGTGTGTGGTGAGCAGCCTGAAGAAAAAGGGTGTGCATACAGCAACAGTGAGGTGGAATCATGTTAATTACGGTCAGCGTTAACGGTGTAACTCAGCAAATTAAGTCGCAAAGCACACTAACTAGTTTGCAACATGAATTTGATTTACCAACCGTAGGATGTGTTTTTGCCATCAACGACCAAATTATTCCTAAAGGTTTATGGAAAACACAACAGCTCTGTGAAGGCGACCAAATTTCACTGTTTCAAGCGATAGCAGGAGGCTAACAGCATGTCGAATAGAACTATTAAACAGCCAAGTATTTTCAAAATTGCGGACAAGACATTTCACTCGAGATTGCTTACTGGCACAGGTAAATTTTCCAATCGTCATACCATGGCCGCGTCGATACAAGCCTGTGAATCCGAATTGGTTACCATGGCATTGAAGAGAGTTAACTTGGCAAATCGAGATGACGACATTTTAACTCCGTTAATCGAAGCGGGTATTAATCTACTGCCTAATACGTCGGGCGCTAAGACTGCCAAAGATGCTATTTTTGCTGCTCATTTAGCAAGAGAAGCACTAGCAACGCGATGGTTAAAGTTAGAAATTCACCCTGACCCAAAATACTTGATGCCCGATCCCATTGAAACATTAAAGGCCGCTGAGCAACTTGTAAAAGAGGGATTTATCGTATTGCCTTATTGTCATGCTGACCCCGTGCTGTGTAAGAGGTTAGAAGAGGTGGGTTGCGCTGCTGTGATGCCATTGGGTGCACCAATAGGGACTAACAAAGGTATCGTTTCACGAGATTTCTTGGAAATCATTATCGATCAAGCCAAAGTACCAGTCATTGTCGATGCTGGTATAGGTGCTCCTTCTGATGCTGCCTTAGCAATGGAAATGGGGGCTGATGCAGTGTTGGTGAATACCGCGATTGCGACGGCTGGTGATCCTATCGCTATGGCCGAAGCATTTAAACTCGCAGTTAAAGCAGGAAGAATTGCCTATGAGTGTGGGTTAGCCAGCCAGGTTAAACATGCTGTCGCTTCAAGCCCGTTTACTGATTTTCTCGGAGGCATCTAATGAGTTTTTTAGAAAGATTCAAAGAGCTTGAATGGGATGATATTAAGCTTTCGATATATGCAAAAACCGCTAAAGACGTTGAACAGGCTTTAGCTAAATCAAAACGTAACTTAGAAGATTTTAAAGCGCTTATTTCTCCAGCGGCAGAACCTTATTTAGAGCAAATGGCGCAACAGTCTTATGTAATAACTCGCCAACGGTTTGGTAATACAATGTCATTTTACGTGCCGTTATATCTGTCAAATCTTTGCTCTAATGATTGCACTTATTGCGGATTCTCTATGGGCAATCGTATTAAACGCAAAACGTTGAGTGATAGTGAGATAGAACAAGAAGTATCAGCGATTAAAAAAATGGGCTTCGACAGCGTTCTGTTAGTAACAGGTGAGCACGAGACCAAAGTCGGTATGGATTACTTTAGGCGCACGGTCCCTTTGATTAAACGTTCCTTCAACTATTTAGCGATGGAAGTACAACCACTCGATCTACATCAGTATTCAGAACTCAAAACTCTGGGTTTGGATGCGGTGATGGTCTACCAAGAAACGTATCATCCGTCGACTTATAGCTTGCACCATTTGCGTGGTAAAAAGCGTGACTTCTTCTATCGCTTGGATACGCCCGAACGATTGGCAAAAGCGGGGATTGATAAGATAGGTTTGGGTGCGCTGATTGGGTTGGAAGATTGGCGAACGGATTGTTTCCATGTTGCTGCTCATATCGATTATTTGGAGAAGACTTATTGGCAAAGTCGCTACTCAATATCATTTCCACGCTTGAGACCTTGCGCAGGAGCACTTGAGCCTAAATCGGTGATGACGGACAAACAACTGGTGCAATTGATTTGTGCCTACCGATTGTGGAATGGGGAAGTTGAGTTATCTCTTTCAACTCGAGAATCAGCTGAGTTTAGAGACAATGTTTCGGTTCTAGGGATCACAAGCATCTCTGCTGCATCGAAAACGCAACCCGGTGGCTATGCAAATTCCAATGTCGAGTTGGAGCAGTTTGCTATCAGCGACGAGCGTTCTGCAAATGATGTTGCAGCAGCCATGAAGAACCGTGGATTAGAAGCAGTCTGGCAGGATTGGCACTTCGCATACTCAGGAAGCTATTGATTGGGACAGATGTTTCACGTGAAACATTCTTTTTGATTAATACCATTCTGGAAAATTTCCTGATCAGTGAATGGGCGTCGATAAGCAAACCCTCCGAGCCATGGATGGCTCGGCGGAGCTTCAAGGACGAATGAATGCGGGTTTGCGTTTGACGCCCATTCGCTGCTCGCCGATGCTCAGTCTGATCATATTTTTATCTAGTATGGTATAAGTGAGTTTTGTAAAGGAAATAGATTTAGCCCAAAAAGCAAAAAATCCCTTAGATATGACACTAAGGGATTTTTATTAGAGCGTGGGATTAAGCATGCGCGACAGGTTGAGTTGCTTGCTGCAACCAAGCTTTTACTTCGCCTTCAACTAACGGGCTTACTTCGTTCCAAACTTTCTGATGATAGTCGTTTAACCAAGTCAGTTCGGGCTTAGTCAGCATGTTGACATTGATTGCTCGAACATCAATCGGGCATCGAGTAAGAGACTCAAAACCATGCACATGGAAATCACCTTGAGTCTGCACTTCTACTACCAATTCTAAGTTTTCGATACGAATACCAAAACCGTCGGCACGGTAATAACCAGGTTCGTTAGATAACACCATACCTGGCAATAAAGGTACGTTATTAAATACTTTACTGATACGTTGTGGACCTTCATGCACACTTAGGAAATGGCCAACACCATGACCAGTACCGTGGTCATAATCGTAGCCATTTGCCCATAAATGTTGGCGAGCAAGAATGTCAAGTTGGTGACCGCAAGTGCCTTTCGGGAAACGAGCTTTAGCGAGCGCAATATGACCTTTTAGCACTAAGGTAAATTGCTGTTTCATTTCGTCACTTACTTCACCAATTGCAATGGTACGAGTAATGTCGGTGGTACCATCGGTATACTGACCACCTGAGTCAACAAGGTAGAGCGTGTTCATTTCAAGCTTACCTGGCTCTGGTTGGTTCATGTGGTTGTAGTGGCACATAGCGGCATTGGTGGTTGCTGCCGAAATGGTATCAAAGCTTAAATCTGCGAGCGTTGGGTCAAGCTCACGGAAGGTTTGAAGTTTATCAGCCAATTCTGCTTCATTATGAAGTTTGCCGGCTGCTACTTCGCTATCAAGCCACGATAGGAACTTCGCCATTGCTGCGCCATCACGAACATGACATGACTTCATGCCGCCAATTTCAGTCGCATTTTTAGCAGCTTTTGGCAACAAACAAGGGTCGGCTTGTTGGATAAGTTCGGCATTGACGTTTTGCAGTGTTAGCGTAAACCAAGCATTACTGGTGGCAGGGTCAACGATGACTTTTTTACCTGAGAGTTTTTCTAACTCACATTGCAGTGTATCAGGGTGATGCACTCGAACACCTGTACCGACATGCTCTTCAAAACCTTCAGCTAATCGTGCTGGGTCAAGGAAGAAATCGACCGTTGCATCAGCGTGGATGATCGCGTGAGATAGCAATACTGGCAGGCGTGACACATCTAAGCCACGAATGTTTAACAGCCAGCAAATTGAATCAAGCTCAGTAAGTACCGCACAATCGGCTTTTTTACCAATTAGGATGTCCGCAATACGTTGACGTTTAGTCGCGCTGTTAACACCAACAAGTTCGTCACTCATCAAGCGCATATCAGAGACAACAGCAGCAGGGCGATCATGCCAAAGCTGATCGATAGCATTGCCTTCAGTTGCGACTAACTGAAGTTCACCTGCTAGCTTTGTTTGAGTGGCTGTTAACCAACTGGCACGGTGCATTCTTGGGTCGTAGCCGACTTTGCTATCGGTAGGCAAATTGCTTTGTAACCAATCTAAATACGGTTCTTCAATCAGATGACGGTATTCGAACAGCTCTTGTGGAACTTGCTTACGAACTTGAACGGTATAACGACCATCGACAAAAATTGCAGCTGCGTTTTGCGTGATTACGGCTGCACCCGCAGAGCCGGTAAATCCGGTTAGCCAATGTAATCTTTCATTGTGTTCTGGAACGTATTCGCCAAGGTACTCATCTTCATGAGGGATGATGAGTGCGTCTAAACCGTTGCGTGTTAACCAGTTTCTGAGCTCAGTAACACGCTCGGAGATGGATTGGTACATCTTGCTATTCTCCTAATAATTGTCCTTTTGTTCAGCCGCTGTCGATATATCCTCATGTTGATATACCCGCTATGCCTATCTATGTAATGCAGGACGTGAACCGATAAGCTACTCGTTTTGTTGTGAGTGTGCAAATCTGCTGTGCTTAATATTATCAATAGTGTTATTGGGCACTTGTCTAACGTAAATGTAAGGTTTTCGTCTGAATGATTTGCCTTAACCAAGTTAGTGCTGGGTCGTTTTCTCGGTCTCTATGCCAGAACAAAGTATAAGCCATCGGTGGAAACTCAAGCGGTAATGGTAGCACGACCAAATCTAGATGTTTGGCAACCAGATGGGTGAAGTGGCTTGGGGCAGTAAACACAAAGTCGGTGTAACTACACAAGCTGGCAGCACTGTTAAAGTCGGGGACGGTAATCGCAATGTCACGCTCAAAACCCAAGTCTGCTAAACGATAATCCAATAACCAGCGGTCACTGCCATCACAACGCACCTGTACATGGCGAAGAGCGAGATATTGTTCCAGGTTCCAGTTCTGTTTGAGTACAGGGTGATCTCTACGAACCACACACATTTGTGAGTCTCGGTAGATCTCTTGTTCACAAATATCCCTAGGCGGAAGCATAGTTAACTTAGCATCGTTAATGTCGATATCTTTACCAGTAATGCCGATATCTAGCTCTCCCATCTGGAGTTTCTTAAACGTTTGATCCGTCCAAGAGTGGGTGCTGATATTTAGATTCGGGCCTTGCATAAATATTGCTGGCAGGAAGTGGGGAAGAATTAATGGGTAAACACTTTCGACAGCTGCGATATGGAATCGGTATTCACTTGACTGAGGTGAAAATTGTTCAGGCTGAGTAATCAGCTCTAATTGATCCACTAGCGTTTCGAGCTTAGGTTTTAAGAACAACATTTTCGGTGTTGGCTTTAAGCCATGAGAGGTGCGAATAAAGAGGGGATCATCAAATTGTTCGCGCAACTTTGCTAGCGATTTACTAACGGCTGATTGGCTGAGATGGAGTCGGCTTGATGCACGTGTAACACTCAGTTCTTCACTCAAAACTTGTAAGCAAACAAGCAAGTTCAGGTCTATTCGAGCCAATTTATCAATTTTCATATGATTTTCCATAAAGGAATATTAGTGATGATTATAAGCCATTTGTTCGAATAACAGCATTCTTCTATTATGCGTGCTCTTTATTATCTATCTTGGAACCTATTTAAAGCATGTCTACATCTGCAAACTCTTCAATTGTGCAAAGTAAACAGCAAATGATTTTACTAACGCTATTAGTGCTGTTTAGCCCGCTGGCAATCGATATTTATCTGCCTGCGTTGCCACAGATTTCGCAAGCGTTTCACGTGGAACATGCATTAGCGCAAGATACGATTACTTGGTTCTTATTTGCTATGGGTGTTGGTCAGCTGTTTGCTGGTCCTTTAGCAGATAAACTCGGACGTCGAACTGTTGCATTGGCAGGTGTTAGCATTTATATCGTGAGCGCTTTATTGGCGTGGGGTGCTCAGAGTATTGAGTGGATGCTAATGTCTCGTCTGCTACAAGGATTGGGTGCGTGTGCAACGTCTGTAGCAGCCTTTGCGACGGTTCGCGATATCTTTGGTCCAGAACGCAGTGGCAAGATGATTAGCTATCTTAATGGTGCTATCTGCTTTATTCCTGCTTTAGCTCCAATCCTCGGTAGCTGGTTAACACAGCAATTCGGTTGGCGTTCCAATTTTAGTTTTATGGCGGGCTTCGGTGTTATCGTTGGACTGTGGCTTATGATCCGTATGAAGGAGACCAACCCGACTACAGAGAAGCAAGCGGTGTTTAAGCTATCGCGTTACTGGTCGGTATTAAAAGTGCCTTCGTTTTTGTTCCATGCTTCGCTTTGTATGTTAGCAATGGCCGTTATTTTGGCTTACGTTACCTCAGCACCTGTTGTCCTGATGGAAAACTTAGGCTTAACCATGAATGAGTTTACCTTCTGGTTTGGTATTAATGCTGTTGTGAACATCACTGCGTGTTTATCTGCGCCTAAGCTAATGGATAAGCTGGGCACGCACAAAATCCTAATGTCAGGAATAGTGATGTTGCTGATTGCTGGTGGCTTGATGATTGGAATGAGATCTCAAGCTACGGCTTTGGCCTTTATGTTGCCTATCTTCTTTTCATCCGTAGGTTTTGCTTGGATTCTAGGCTCCGCTGCGGGTAAAGCATTAGCGCCGTTTGGTGATAAAGCAGGAACGGCAGCGGCACTGCTGGGTCTGTTCCAAATGAGTGGTGCTGGACTTGTTGTCGGCACGTTACAACGCTTAGAGCTTGAGCCTCAGATGATGATTGCACTGCAAATGTGGATAATCGCACCTGCACTTATTATACTGCTTTCTAAAGCAGGCAAAGAGTGGCATCGCCTAGTATTTCAATCGTAGAGTTTGAGAGACTGAAACGTTGTTGAAAAGAATATGCAAATTGTGAAACATGGTTTGGCAAATACTGCAATGTGCTATTTTCTAATCAAAAGAACAGGTGTATATTGTGCCGCTCATCGTGTTTAGAATTAGCGTATTGGAATCGTAATACAGTGTCCCTAACTACCTATGAAATGGCTCGAATCCTCGAGCAGTTAGAAGAATCACCAGAAAAAGTGATGTTTGGTAAGTTACTTAATGAGTTAGGTAATCAAAGTAGTGAGCGTGTGCGCAGTGCAGCAAAACAAGTTCCACTACCAGTGCTGCGTGATTTGGTTTACCAATTTCAACAAGTGATTGACTCTCGCAAAGGTGAGCAAGTTGATTTGTTAGCTAAGCAGTTAGCTGCGCAAGGTATTTCGGCTGAAGAGCTAAAGAATTACCTAAACAAATAATCAGTTTTACAGAGAAACCCAAGCCTGACGCTTGGGTTTTTTGTGTTTAAAACCTAAGGAATGACATTACGGTTGATTGGGTTCTGCAGTGAGATCAGAGTCTCAGTCGATTGCACTTCATCAATCGCTTGCAGTTTATCAATCAACACAAACTGCAGCTCTTCAATTGAACGACACATCAACTTAACGAAAATACTGTAAGCCCCAGTGGTGTAGTAAGCTTCTACCACCTCATCAAGAGCGTTAAGCTTTTCCAGTGCGGAATGGTAATCGCGCGCAGCTTTTAAGTTGATACCGATAAAGCAGCAAACGTCATAGCCGAGTTTCTTAGTGTTGACGACCACTTCAGTACCTTGAATGATATCGGCGGCTTTCATTTTTTCTATGCGTACGTGAATCGTGGCAGGGCTGACATTAAATTGCTTCGCCATCTCTGCATAAGGCGTGCGTGCATCGTCCATTAAGATTTTTAGAATAGCGCGATCAAGCTCGTCGAGCTTGGTAGAAGCAACTTGCATACAGGTTCCTAGTTCAATTGTTCAACGAACATTGTTCCACATCTTATCACACTGAAACCTTAGGTTTCTGATGAAAATCCGCTACACTGGCAACGATTTTAGAAACTCATTATGGAATGACACTTTGCAGCTACAACTGATTTGTGAAGCACCTGAACGCGCTTCTGAGCTTAATGACATAGCAACACGCTGGAAGCTCACTCACAGTGATGAGAGCGTATTTGCGTTGGTATTGACCCACGAGAGATTGGAACTGCGTAAAGTTGATGAGCCTAAGCTAGGCGCTATCTTTGTCGATTGGGTGACTGGTGCGGTCGCGCATAGACGCAAGTTTGGCGGTGGAAAAGGTCAATCTATTGCGAAAGCGGCAGGGTTAAACAAAGGGGTGACACCGACAGTGCTTGATGGCACCGCAGGCTTAGGCCGAGATGCCTTTGTATTGGCATCTTTAGGCTGTAAAGTACAAATGGTTGAACGTCATCCAGTAGTCGCTGCATTGTTGGATGACGGATTAAATCGTGCCAAACAGGACGCTGAGATTGGCGCTTGGGTTACACAGCGAGTGACCTTACTACATGCATCGAGTCACGATGCTTTAGATAATTTAGTTAGTGATTCCAGTTTTGTTCGTCCTGATGTGGTGTATTTGGATCCTATGTACCCACACCCTGAAAACAAAAAGAAAAGCGCTTTGGTTAAGAAAGAGATGCGCGTTTTCCAGTCTCTTGTTGGCGCCGATAATGACGCCGATGCGCTACTCGCGCCTGCGCTAAAATTGGCAACGAAGCGTGTTGTGGTAAAACGCCCTGACTATTCCAATTGGTTAGCAGAGCAAAAGCCAAGTATGGCGATTGAGACCAAAAAGAACCGCTTTGATGTTTATGTGATTGCTGCAATGGCAGGAGAGAAATGACAGAGGAGATATGACCAACTCACCGTTGGGCTTGCCTTTTTATTAGCAGAAGGTTATATATAACCAAGAATCATTATCATTTTTGTTTGGTTGTATTTATGGCTCAGCGTCTGTGTAAATTAAGTCGTCACGATATTACTGCTTCACTGTCAGATATTCATCGAATTGTTGCTGCGCCCAAGTACTTGTGTCGCTCATGCGCTCGTTCTTCCTCTGACAAAAATAGATTGTGTAAGCCGCAAGCGTTCTCTGTCAAAGCATTAGTTGCGAAAAGCTCTGTGAGTAAAGAAAGCGTGAAGGCCGATAAGAGCAGTAAAGCTGCGTTAAAAATGGCTAAGAAGACCCTCAAAGCTCAGAAAAAATATCACAAAAAATTGGAAAAAGTGCTGAAGAAACAGCGCAAGCTTGCCAAGAAACAGCAAGCATTGCAGTTGAAGTTTTCTAAGTTAAATCCATCGTCAAACGGTGAGTATTCACTTACTTCTCAGTATCATTAATCGCATTATCCTCAGATACAAAAACGCCCATCAATTAAACCTGATGGGCGTTTTGCTATTTAAGTTCTCGGTGCCCATTCGCTGTTACACCGATACTCAATCTGATCATATTTTTATCTAGGATTGTATTAAGCGTTTTCAGCCTCTTTGTAGCTTTGAGCTACTTTACGCTTCACCCACGTTTCGTTGATCCACAAAGACAACAGGATGATGATGCCACCAATTGAAAGGCGAGCGATATCCACATCGCGGTTCCAAATCACGATATTGACGATTAAACCTGCTGGTACCAAAGCGTTGTTCATGATCGCTAACGCGCCTGCGTTCACCAAACAAGCACCTTTGTTCCAAACGAAATAACCCACACCGGATGCAATCACACCAAGGTAAATCAGAATGCCCCATTGAAGTGAAGTGGTAGGTAGCTTCGATGGGTTACCTAAAAGGGCGAAGGCTATGGTTGCAACAACCAGTGCGCCTAAGTAGAAATAACCAAATACAGTGCGTTGTGGAAGCTGTACGCTTTGGTTTTCCATTACGTATTTATAAGCGACCTGGCCAATAGCAAAACAGAGGTTAGCACCTTGCACCACTAGGAAACCGATAACGAAGTTCTCGTTGATGCCCGCAAATTTAATAAATACCGCACCTGCAACGGCAATCGCAGCGGTAACCAGATACCACGGAGAGAAACGAGCTTTAAGCAAATCGTAAATCAAAGTGACGTAGATCGGTGTGAATACGGTAAACAGCAATACTTCTGGAACAGAGAGCAGTAAAAACGATTGATAGTAGAAGCAGTACATCAATCCTAGTTGGATACCACCGATCGCCATAAGTTGGACAATCAGTTTTTTCGGTACTTGCTTGAATTTCAAAAATGGCAAGAAGACAACGCTAGCCAGTGCCACACGCATCAACACTGAGAACCAAGAGTCAACCTGACCCGCTAGATAAACGCCGATCAGGCTAAATGAAAATGCCCAAAGAAGGGTAACTGCAGATAAATAAAACATAGTCCCTGACAATTTTATAAGTGGATGTTCAAAATTATCCGCAGTCTATCTGATTTATTATTGTTCGTCAGTCATTAAGTGGTACTACCAACATGTCGACAGGTGAGCAATTTATGAGCTGTCTTGTTGAGGAGAGCAACTTACTCCAGAAGTCTTGGTGATGACCACAAACCACAAGATCAATATTGAACTCTTTGATGGTGTCACAAAGCTCGTTACTCAAGTCACCGCTACCCACCAAAGTATGGTTGATAGGGTAATTGGCATGATCCGCCAACTCTTTTAACTGGGTTTGTGACGCTTCCATCGCGTGGTGTTGCGTCTCAGCCAAATTAATGTCAATTAAGCCAGTATAAAGCTCAGCGTAGTTAACATCGATATGAATAAACGAAACCACAGCATCGAGAGGTTTTGCCAGAGCGACGGCTTTTTCTACTAATAATTTGCTGTCTTCAGATAGGTCAACAGCAACTAAGATATGTTTATAACTCATGATGCCTTCTCCATTTAATTGTCCTGATGTCAGGTTAATTAAACTCTAGCACCTAGTGAGAAATATTTTTGCCATGATGATCTCATATCCATGCTGAATGATGTGGTTGCTCTAACTATCAAATAGTAATGATCATGTTATAGTGACTCTAGTTTGCACAATTATTTAGGAGCGTCCTATGCTTTCAAAAGCGATGGTAGATCAATTGAATGATCAAATTAATCTCGAATTTTTCTCATCCAATCTATACTTACAAATGAGTGCTTGGTGTGAAGATAAAGGATTCGAAGGAGCAGCTGAGTTTTTAAGAGTTCACGCAGCTGAAGAAATGCAACACATGCAGAGACTATTTACCTACGTCAGTGAGACAGGTTCTCTGCCAATTTTAGGCGCGATTGAAGCTCCTCGACACGATTTTGCAAGCTTGGGTGACGTGTTTCGTGAGACTTATGAACATGAGCAAATGATTACACAAAGAATCAATAAATTAGCTCATGCGGCATTCACATCACAGGATTACTCAACATTTAACTTCCTTCAGTGGTACGTTGCGGAGCAACATGAAGAAGAGAAGTTGTTTAAAGGGATTTTAGACAAGCTAGAACTGGTTGGTGAAGATGGTAAAGCGTTGTTCTTTATCGATAAGGATCTAGCTGCATTGGCACAAAAAGGCTCATCTTCTGTAATGGATGCCCCTGCTGCTTAGTTGCAGTGAAAAGACTGTAAACACTGTCGTCTTTTTCTCCGGGCAGCCCTCTTACTTTGGATGTAGGGAGGAAAAGATGATCAGTGGAGATACCATTCTATTAGCGCTAATGATTGTTACTGGTATTAACGTAGCAAGATATTTTACCGCGCTGCGAGCTCTGATTTATATTATGCGAGAAGCTCACCCGTTGCTTTATCAGCAAGTCGATGGACGGGGATTTTTCACCACACATGGCAACATGTCTAAACAGGTTCGCCTCTACCATTACTTAAAAAGTAAAGAGTACCTTCATCACCATGATGAAGTCTTTACTGGTAAGTGCGATCGTGTGCGCGAGCTTTTCATTCTCTCTTCGTCTTTGGTGGTATTTACCTCAGTGGTAGCGTTTATGCTATAGATGACTTTTTGCTTTAAAAGAAGAGTGGGAGTCTCGATAAACGCATTGGTAACAGTGAACGTTTACCGTTAAAATGCCGCTTCAAGTGAGTGAGGACGTACCCGCTGTACGTCCTTTTTTATTGCCAGTTCTTCTGACTAAGTACTTGTGGTCGTAGTTTGAAGAGGCAAAGTTCTAATACCATCCTAGATAAAAATATGATCAGATTGAGCATCGGCAGAACAGCGAATGGGCGTCAAACGCAAACGCGCATTCATTCGTCCCTGAAGCTCCGCCGAGCCATCCATGGCTCGGAGGGTTTGCTTATCGACGTCCATTCACTGATCAGGAAATTATCCAGAATGGTATAAATATTGGCATTGGTGAGTAATGAGTGAAAAAGTAGATGTTGTCATCATAGGCGCAGGAGCTGCGGGATTAATGTGCGCTGCCCAAGCTGGAAAACGTGGACGCCGAGTGATGGTGATTGACCATGCGAAAAAACCAGGTCGTAAAATCCTGATTTCAGGCGGTGGTCGCTGCAACTTCACTAACTACGATGTTTCGGCTCAAAACTACCTATGTCGCAATCCGCATTTTGTGAAGTCGGCGCTTTCGCAATATACCAACTGGGATTTCATATCAATGGTGGGTAAATACGGCATTGAGTTTGAAGAGCGATCTCACGGTCAGCTTTTCTGTCTAGATTCGGCAAAAGACATTGTTAACATGCTGCTCAAAGAATGCGAGTTGCCAAATATTACTCAGCGTTATCAAGTGGAAACGCTGGATATTAAGCAAATCGAGCAGGGCTTTCATCTACACACTACACAGGGTGATATCGAGTGTGAATCCTTAGTCGTGGCGACGGGTGGTCTCTCAATGCCAAAACTCGGTGCCACACCTTTTGGTTATAAGATTGCAGAACAGTTTGATCTGCCTGTGATTTCAACGACCGCAGGCTTAGTGCCTTTCACGCTGCATGTTGAAGATAAAGACGCATTAGCGGAGCTTTCCGGTATCGCTGTTCCCGCTGAAATTCAGGCTGAATGTGGCAAAAGCTTTAAAGAAGCATTGCTGTTTACTCACCGAGGTTTGTCTGGTCCTTCTGTGTTGCAGATCTCCTCATACTGGAGACCAGGGCAGGCGGTCACGATTAACCTAGTGCCGGAAGTGGATGTGGATGAGCTACTGACTCGTTCTCGCGAAAAACATCCAAACCAGACGCTCAAGAACACCTTAGCTCGTGTATTGCCTAAACGTTTAGTAGAAGTATTTATTGAGCGCAAACTGCTGGTGGACAAGCCTCTCAAGCAGTTTAACCCTAAAGAGCTTGAAGCGATCAGAGAGACTTTGGAACGGTGGCGAGTTGCGCCAAATGGCACCGAAGGGTATCGAACTGCGGAGGTGACTCTTGGTGGCGTGGACACTGATGTACTGTCGTCAAAAACCATGGAATGCAAAGACATTAAAGGTTTATATTTTGTCGGCGAAGTGATGGATGTAACTGGCTGGCTGGGGGGGTACAACTTCCAATGGGCTTGGTCGTCCGGTTTTGTGGCAGGGCAGAACGTTTAAACTTTATCGTCTCTTCTTATACCATCCATGGCTCGTAGGGTTTGCTTATCGACACCCATTCACTGATCAGGAAATTTTCCAGAATGGTATTAGATAAAAAAGAGCGACGGGGTGTATGAAGCCCAGTCGCTCTTAGGACGAGAATGTCATTTTATCCGGATATGTTTACCAAATAATTACAGATTGAATTCGCGCTTCAAAATGTCCATATTTTCTTTGGTCACGCCTTCTGGTTCATAGCCTGCCGCAGTACACATCAGGTACAGTTTTGCCCCTTTGTTCGCTACATCGATATAGTCGAATGCTTGCAGCACGTCGGCGCCAGATGCGGTTGCACCGTGTTTTTCCCAAATCGCTACGTCATTAACTAATAGTGCTGCTGTAGTGCCGTCTGCTAACTCTTCCGATGAAGGTAGGCAGTAAGGAATCATACCGATACCGCGAGGTACGAATGCACGAACTTCTGGCAACATTTTCCAGCAAGTATGAGTAAATAGCTCACTGCTTTTTGAGATATCAGGATGATGAGATAGCGCAATCAGCTCTAGTGGGTGAGTATGAACCACGGATCTGTGGTCAGAGCCCGCTTTTCTCTTCTCAACCAGGATTTTAATGTGGCTGATGAATTCAGAGGTTGGAGCAAAATCTGCACTTGCTTTACCGCCCCAAAGAATTTGGTAGCCGTTGGCTGCTGCATTGATTTGCAGAACACAACCAGCGTATTGTGGGTCGCGCAGTTCGCGAATACGTTGACCAGTCCCTTTTACGTAATAAATACGCCCTGCGCTTTCCATCGGTAGTTGTAGCGGTAGCGCTTTTACTGGCGCATCAACGGATGGAATTTCGTCAAAGAGATCAGTGACATCAACCGAGATGTTACCGCCGTTACGTTCAGCCCACTCGCGTTGCCATAGGTATTGAGAAACTTCGCTGACTTTTTCGATTTCGCACATTACTGCGTCGTTTAGTTGAATCATTTTTTGTACCTTATGTGTTTAACCAAACAAGCCAGATATACTCTTCCTACTTGAAGCCGCAGTTGTGTTGTCTACGCTCGTTCACCCCAATCACATAGCTATCTATGCTCATGGGGATTCACTCACTTGCCGCCTACCTGCAACTCCAAGTAGTTTGAGTATCTAAAATCTGACTTGTCTGTTATTGAGCAATTGTATTAACGAGTAGCCAAAATGGTGGCTTCGTAGTCTTTGACGTCATTGATCCAATCAAAGCCAACAGGTACTTCGTTTTGTAAGCAGTGGTAATCCCAAACCGCTGCCCAAGGTAGAGAGTGAGCTTCCTCAATCAGACCTAGGCGTGTGGTGTAGTCGAACGCTTGCTCGGCTGCTTTTAATTGGTCAACAGGTTCTAGTAGGGCTTTCAGCAGTGCTTTTTGTGCATTACGAGTACCGATAACCCATGCCGCAATGCGGTTGATAGAGGCATCGAAGAAGTCCAGACCAATCGCTACGCGATCAAGAAGCTTGTTACGCACGATTTCACGCATAATGGCTTGAGTTTCATCATCGAAAGACACTACATGGTCTGAGTCCCAACGAACTGGGCGAGTAACGTGTAGTTGCAGGTCGTTCACGTATAGTGAACATGCACTGATCTTGTCACTGATTACTTCTGTTGGGTGGAAGTGACCTGCATCCAGACATAGTGCCGTACCACGAGTGGCTGCGTAGGCTAGGTAAAACTCGTTGCTACCCACTGTGTAAGCTTCTACACCGATACCGAATACTTTGCTTTCAACCGCATCTTTGTGGAATGCAGGATCGATTTTCTCAGCCAATGCTTTATCAAGAGAGTCGGCTAGGCGAGCACGTGGAGATAGGCGGTCTACTGGTTGGTCTTTCATACCATCTGGGATCCAGATGTTCATAAATGATGTTGTACCAAGCTCACGACCGAAGTATTCAGAAATCTTACGGCTTGCTTTTACGTGCTCAATCCAGAACTGACGGATCTCTTCATTTGGATGAGAAAGCGTCAAGCCATCATTGGCTTTCGGGTGTGAAAACAACGTAGGGTTAAAATCTAAACCAAGGTTTTTCTCTTTTGCCCATTCAACCCAACGAGCAAAGTGCTCAGGTTTGATTTGGTCACGTTCTACGAATTCATCAGCATCAATGTAAATCGCATGTAGGTTTACGCGTTTCTTACCTGGGATCAGTGAGAAGGCTTTTTCCATATCGGCACGCAGTTGTGCTGGCGTTTTTGCCGCACCAGGGTAGTTACCCGTTGCTTGGATGCCGCCACTTAGCGTGGTCTCTGGCGATTCAAACCCACGCACATCATCACCTTGCCAGCAGTGCATAGAAATAGGCGTTTGGTTTAGCTGCTCGAGTGCTTTATCTGCATCTACACCGTATTTTTTGAAAACTGACTTTGCTTGCTCGTAAGCTGCAATGATTTGCTCTTTGCTCATCGTGTTTACCTTATTTAATAATCTGTTGGAACTGGGATTTGATTTGCTCTAATCCCTCAATTGGGTTGGCCGAAAAATGTTTCACATCAGAAGAGGCATCAATAATTTGGCGACCTTCTTCCAAAGAGCGAATAACGTCACAGGCGATAAATTGGTTAATAACATTACCCAATGCGGATGCTTCGGTTGGTTCTGTTGAAACGGGGATTCGGCATACGTCAGCGCATAGCTGGTTAAGGAAATTATCCTGAGTACCGCCTCCGACAATGCGCAGTTCTTTGATCTCTTTACCTGTCACTTCTGCCAGTTCAAAAAGCACTTTGTCGTAAGCCAAAACTAAGCTGTCGTAGATACAGCGAATCACTTCAGACAAGCTTTCCGGCGCGTCGAGATCGCGTTTTTTGAACCAGTTTTTAATCGCTTGTGTCATTGACGCTGGGTTTAAGAAATCGTTGTCATTTGGGTTAACAATGTACTTAAACGGCTGTGCTTGGCGCGCCAATGCAGCGATGTCTGGGAACGTCAGAGATGGGTTTTCCGCTTTAATGCGTTGGATTAACCACAATCCCATGATGTTTTTCAGCACGCGATAACGTCCATCCACACCACCTTCATTAGTGAGGTTGTATTGGTAAGCCAGATCACCTGTGTAGGGTTCTAAGCTTTCAATGCCGACCAGTGACCAAGTACCTGAACTTAGGTAAGCCATGTTTTCATGGGCAATAGGGGTTGCAGCAACCGCTGACGCGGTATCGTGGCTGGCGACTGAACAAACTGGAATCTGTACTTCACCAACGTGGTATTGACCGACAATGCGGTTTGGCATTGTCGGCGGCAGGAACCAGTCTATTTTCGCGCCACATGCTTTGATAAGTTCGCTGCTCCAAACTTTCTCTTTGCAGTCCAAAAGTTGGCTGGTGGAAGCATTGGTATACTCGCAATGCTTAACGCCAGAGAGTTTGTAGTTGAGGTAATCAGGAATGAACAGCAGGGTATCAATATCACCGAACCATTCTGGTTGCTGATCTGCAATCGCTTTTAACTGGTTAATGGTGTTGAACGATAAGAACTGAATACCAGTAGCGCGGTAAATGTCTTGCAGTGACAACTGGCTATCTGCCAGCAGTTTATCTTGTACGCCTTCTGTGCGAGCATCGCGGTAACTCACAAATTCACCTAGGTGTTTGCCGAATTTGTCTAGTAGAACGAAGTCCACGCCCCAGGTATCAATACCTAACGAACAGACTTCGATACCCGTTGCAATAACCTTATTAATCCCGACCTTGATCTCTTCTAAGATTGAGTACAGATCCCAGCATGACTCATTGCCATGAACCACCTGTTGATTTTGGAAACGGTGGAACTCTTCCAAACGAATCTTTCCACTCTCTAGATATCCAACCATGACGCGTCCACTTGATGCGCCAAGGTCGATCGCGATTACTGCTTTCATAATGCTTAATACCTCTGAATATTTAGGAGTATTAAAGCGGGTTTCAAATTAAAAAAACTTCAAAATTCAGCCAGTGAAAAATGGGGCAAGGAGTTTTTGCAAAGAAAAGAAAGCTTCAATTCAAAAAAATTAAACTTGGTTGAAAATAGCGAACCGTTAGTTTGAGCCTGCCTTATATAGGTGTGGTTAAGGCTCCAATCCTTATATAGAAGGGGGTAATGAACGAGAGGAAATGAAAACGGATTAAAAAGTAAAAAGTGTGACCCTTCACTTTATTGGTATGACGAATTAGACGGTCAAAAATTAAAGGTGGCGAAATTTCAAAGGTGACTGAAGTTTGAAAGCGCCATGATAGCCACATAAATAAACAGCACTATTTGTATGGTGTTTTCCATAAACCAATAACAAGCATAACAATCAACTTGGAGGATATTATGTCCCGACTCTACAACCCGATTACGAAAGCGCTGCTCGCTTCTGCTATGTTACTACCCTTCGGTGCACATGCTGCAACTGTACTAAAAATGGCTTATGCAGATAACAGCCAGCCAGTAAAAGATGCACTTCAGTATATCGGTGAGGCTGTGGCTAAGAAAACCAATGGTGAAGTGACGATTATGTACTTCCCTGATAGTCAACTAGGTGGCGAACGTGAGTTGGTTGAAATGACTCAAGTTGGCGCAATTGATATGACCAAAGTGTCTTCTGGTCTGCTAGAAAGCTTCTCTCCACTTTACGGTGTGTTCTCACTACCTTACCTTTTCGAAAACCAAGACAGTTTCTACCGTGTGATGGACAACAAAGACATCATGAAAACCGTATACCAATCGACAGAAGCTCAAGGCTTCGCTGGTGTGGGTTGGTACGATTCAGGTGCGCGTAGCTTCTACATGAGTAAAGGTCCGGTAAAAACTTTGGCTGACCTTAAAGGTAAGAAAATTCGTGTAATGCAGAGTGAAACGTCGATTGAAACCATGAAACTGCTCGGTGCTTCTCCAATCGCAATGAGCCAAGCAGAAGTGTATACCTCACTTCAACAAGGCATTCTTGATGGCGCAGAAAACAATGAATTCGCTATCACTATCGCGCGTCACGGTGAAGTAGCGAAATTCTACAGCTACGACATGCACACTCGTATTCCAGATGTAGTGATCATGAGTAACGTGACTAAGAGTAAGTTAACGCCAGATCAACTCGCTGCACTGCAAGAAGCGATTGATGAGTCAATCGAGCTTGAGAAGACGCTATGGAAAGAAGAGATGGCAAAAACTCGTGAACTGGCACAAAAATCTTTTGGTGTTGAGTTTTTCGAGATTGACCAAGCACCGTTCAAAGCTGCGGTTCAACCCATTTATGAAAAGCTGAAAGGCAAACCTCAAGTGTACGCACTGTATGAGCAAATCAATAAAGTTGAACAAGCAAAATAGTAGTAACAAAGGATAGAAGCCCTCGGGCTTCTATCTCGATTGATTGGTCGAGGTTCCCATGAAAATTATAAGAAAGTGGCTTGATAGAACCATTGAAGTGTTTGCCTGCACGGTAACGACGATGATGGTATTGGTGGCTTGCTGGCAGGTAATTAGCCGCTATGTTTTTAACGACCCGAGTACCTTCTCTGAAGAGCTACTTCGATTTTCGTTAGTATGGTTGTCTGTGATTGGCTTGGCTTATGTAGCCGGTAAAACAGAACACATCGCCCTCACACTGTTCTTAGATAAGTTTCCTAAAAACTTAGTGAAATACTGGAATATGTTAATCCAGGTCGTATTCATCCTTTTTGCCATCTACATCATGATCATTGGTGGCTGGAAGGTTTCAAGCAACGCCATGATGCAAGTTTCCCCAGTTCTACAACTGTCCATGGGCAAGGTTTACTACGCACTGCCTCTGTCTGGCGTGCTCATTATTGTCTACAGCGTAATGAACATCGTTGATCTGTTTAAAGCGCAACCGGTTAAAGCCAGTGACAACGAGAAAGGTTCTTTAGTAGGAGATAAACAGTATGACTGATCCAATTACTGCTGCCAGTATCATGATCGGGGTGTTCGTACTTTTACTGGTTTTAGGTACCCCAATTGGTTTGTGTATCGTTATCGCATCAGGCGCAACAGTCATGTTGGTGCTGCCATTTGACATTGCGATGTTCACAACCGCTCAGAAAATGTTTTCAAGTTTAGATAGCTTTGCACTGCTTGCGGTACCGTTCTTCGTTCTCTCAGGTGTGATAATGAATAATGGTGGCATAGCGACCCGTTTGGTCAACTTCGCCAAGCTGTTTACTGGACGTATTCCAGGCTCCCTTTCTTACACTAACATCGCGGGCAATATGCTTTTCGGCGCGGTTTCGGGTTCTGCAATTGCAGCGTCAACCTCTATCGGTGGTGTGATGATCCCAATGAGTGCCAAAGAAGGTTACAACCGCAGTTTCGCTTCAGCGGTAAACATTGCTTCTGCGCCGACGGGGATGTTGATTCCACCAACGACGGCATTCATTCTTTATGCTCTGGCGAGTGGCGGTACATCCATTGCGGCACTGTTTGCTGGTGGTTTGGTCGCGGGTAGCTTGTGGGGCGTAGGCTGTATGGTTATTACCTACATCGTCGCTAAGCGTAACAACTACACCAACTTCTTTACGCTGCAAAAAGGCATGGCGTTAAAAGTGACTCGCGAAGCTCTGCCAAGTTTGCTACTGGTAGTGATTATCGTGGGCGGTATCGTTAAAGGTATTTTCACGGCGATTGAAGCATCAGCTATTGCGGTTGTGTACACCGCGTACTTGACACTTATTCTCTACAAAACAATCTCTGTACGTGATATGCCAAAAATCATCATTCAGACATTTGTTATGACTGGTGTGATTATGTTCCTACTGGCAACGTCGTCAGCTATGTCATTTGCGATGTCGATGACAGGTATTCCAGCGGCACTGAGTAAGTTGATTCTTGGTATCTCTGATAGCCCTGCGGTCATCATGTTGGTAATCACGCTGTTTATTTTGATTGTTGGTGCCTTCATGGATATCGGCCCGGCAATTTTGATTTTTACACCAATCCTTCTTCCTATTGTGCAGAAAATTGGTGTGGACCCTGTGCACTTCGGCATCTTAATCGTGTTCAACCTAGCGATTGGTACCATTACGCCACCTGTAGGCAGTGGTCTTTACGTGGGGGCGAGTGTAGGGCAAGTGAAGGTGGAAGATGTGATTAAACCGCTGATTCCGTTCTATATCGCTATTATTTTTGTATTGTTATTAATTACTTATATCCCAGAACTGACTCTATTTTTACCAAGACTACTTGGTGTTATGTAATCGAATTTAAGGACTCTTATTATTATGAAAATCTTTCCTGTAAAACATAGCGCTTTGCTTCGTCGCGTAGAACGCACACACCCGCGCAACGTTGTGGTCGATAAAATTGAAAGCCTAATCAATAACCTGATCAACATTCACGATGAAACCGGTGAGTTTCTTCTTCACCTTGATGATGGTCGTACTATTGATACTAAAGGCTGGGCTGGCTGGGAATGGACACACGGTATTGGTCTGTACGGTATGTACAAGTACTACCAACAAACCAATGACCAAAGTGTGGTCAACATCATTGATGAATGGTTTGAAGACCGCTTCTCTGAAGAGCAGGCAACGAAGAACGTTAATACAGTATGTCCGTTCTTAACTTTGGCTTACCGTTACGAAGAAACCAAAGATCCCTCGTTGGTACCTTACTTAGAGACTTGGGCAGACTATGTGATGTACCACATGCCTAAGACTAAGAGCGGTGGTATTCAGCACATTGTGTATAACAGCGAAAACCATGAGCAAATGTGGGATGACACGCTAATGATGAGTGTGATGCCACTGACTAAAATTGGTTTGTTGCTCAATCGTCCTGAATACGTTGAAGAAGCGAAATACCAGTTCCTGACTCACATTCAATACTTAACGGATCGCGAGACGGGTGCATGGTTCCACGGCTGGACATTCGACGGTAACCACAACTTTGCTAATGCACGTTGGGCACGTGGCAACAGCTGGGTAACCATTGTTATTCCTGATTTCCTAGAGCTTCTAGACTTGCCTGAGCACGACGCGTTCCGTCGTCATCTGGTGCATATTTTAGAGCGTCAAATTGAAATGCTAGCGAAATACCAACAAGGCAATGGCTTGTGGTGCACATTGCTGGATGATGAATCATCTTACGTTGAAGCATCAGCAACAGCAGGTTTTGCCTACGGTATTTTGAAAGCGATACGTAAGCGTTATATCGATCCTAAATATGCGGATATGGCGTACAAAGCGGTTGATGCGTTAATTACGGATTACATCAATGAATCTGGAGAATTAGTGAATGTATCTTTTGGTACAGCTATGGGGTCAGATTTGGATTACTACCGAAATATACCTCTAACATCAATGCCTTATGGTCAGTCTATGGCGATTTTGCTTCTGTCTGAATATTTGCGCACCTACTTATAATTCATCTATTCATACCTTTGTTTCAATTGGTAGTGGAAGTTTGCCCCATTAGTTAAATGGGGCTTTTTTAATCTGTGAGCCCTCCCACACTTGGGTTGGCGCACTGGTATCAGAATCACATATTCACTTTGGTGTCATTGTGCCTGCTTGAATGTTGTCGCACTATGAATTCGGTGTTCAGCGGAGATAAAACGATGTTTCAACTTAGTGGTGAAGAGTTTTTCAAACACACAGATTCAGCCGTCTGTACTGAAACTCGTGCGCCGCAACCCGATTACCCAGAACACTCCCACGACTTTCATGAGCTAATCATTGTCACCAAAGGTGCCGGGCAACATATCCTTAATGATTCACCGACCAACTTAGCGCAGAACTACATTTGTTACATTACTCCAGGTGATCGTCATATGTATGAGCAGGTGGAGAACCTCCATCTGACTAATATCTTGTTTAAGAAGAATCGCCTTTCTTATAGTCCAATATTGAAGAACTTTTTACCGAATGAAAGTTCCGACTCGAAGAGCTGGTTTATCACCAACCAGACCATGTCCAAAGTTGAGCAAATACTTCAGCAACTGGATCATGAGTCTCGCTCGAATACTGTAGAGTCACGTTTGATGATGGAAGTGCTATTTCAACACTTGGTGGTTGAAATTTCGCGTGGGCGTCTGACCTCACAATCCAATGATGTGAACGACAACATCATTCTTAAAGTGATTGATTGGTTGCAAAGAAATTACAGTGAAGAGGTCTGTATTAACGAAATTTCAGACAAGTTTAAGATTTCTTCGCGTTCCCTGAGCCGAAAAATTAAGCAAGTGACCAACCTTTCATTTAACAACTATGTGCATCGTGTGCGGATTAACAATGCGATGGATTTACTGCAAAGTACCGACAAGTCGATTACCGATATCGCGTTTGAAGTGGGTTATAAAGACAGCAACTATTTCAGCACTAAGTTCAAACGTTTTACTAAGAAAACGCCGTCGCAGTATCGTTAATCTGTTGTCAAAAACGTGCTTAGTTATGTACTAATACCATTCTGGAAAATTTCCTGATCAGTGAATGGGCGTCGATAAGCAAACCCTCAGAGCCATGGATGGCTCGGCGGAGCTTCAGGGACGAATGAATGCGCGTTTGCGTTTGACGCCTATTCGCTGTTCTACCGATGCTCAGTCTGAGCATATTTTTATCTAGGATAATGGTATAAGCATGTTGAGAACCGCACTTCAGCGCTATTGCGAGCGGGATAGGCTAGCTATTCTTCTTCACTGACCAATTGAGAGTTTTTCGGAAACACTTTCGGATGGTTTTTTCGCATATATCTTTGCTCGGCGATCATCTGTTTGAATGACAGACCATCTGAGAGTAGAAATATCACTTCATTGCCGATTTTTCGCAGCACTTTGCCAGTTACGGGGATATTGGTCTCTAGCGAATTCAGCAGAACTTCACCTGTAAGCGAATCATCTATTCTGAATAGCGAAGAATCACGCACTATCACACGTATGCCTTTTTCCGAGATCTCGCTGATGTTAAATTCTCGGCTTTGTACTCGAAGCGTTGGCATGACTTCTTTTATGTTGTAACGCAGACGAAAATATTGTCTTTGCTCAGTGTGATTCTTCATTTTAGTTACTGGCTATTTCCTGCTCTATATTTTAGGCTTTTGGATAAAAAGGTACCTGTTCAGCTTAAGTTTAACTGCTTTTCCGAGCATTTCTAAGCGAACTATCGCTTAATCAGTTTTTATTGACCATGTTTCGGAACATTCTGAGTGGTAATTTTATCCAGTGGCTCGATATAGCAATGATTGAGGCTATCAGACATCTTGAACACTTTGGCCGTAAAGATAGATTTCAAAAGGTATTTTCTTTTATATGTTGAAAATGTAGTAGTCTTTACTTTAATTAACCTTGGTTAACTGAAAAACTATAACTATATGAATTTACGTAAACTATTTTTAATCTGTTTAGTCTTGGTGTTCTCTGGTTGTGCGACTTATGCCGGGCTTAACTACGATGAACTGTTTGGTACACCTGAAGTACGAGAACGTCAGGTAGCTTTAGACTCGCCTCAAGCAAAGTATTTTATGCAAGAGGTGAAACCCATCATCGACAACCGTTGTGTGGTTTGTCATGCCTGCTACGATGCTCCTTGCCAGTTAAAACTCTCTTCGGTTGAAGGAATTGATCGTGGTGGTAGCAAAACACAGGTCTACGAAGGAACTCGTCTGGCGGCGGCCACGCCTACGCGTCTATTTGAAGATGCTCAAACCACCCAAGAGTGGCGAGACTTCGGTTTTCACCCTGTGCTTAATGAACGAGACCAAACAACCCGTGCCAATTTAGAAGCTGGATTAGTCGCAAGACTGCTGCAACAGAAAGAGCTACACCCGCAACAGCAGCAAGATCAGTTAGAAGGGTTTGATTTCTCGATTTATCGCGAGCAACAGTGCCCAACGTTAGAAGAGCATGAAGCCTATCAGCAAGAGTATCCTGATTGGGGGATGCCTTTTGGGATGCCAAACCTGAACAAAAGCGAATACAACAAGCTAATGGCGTGGTTGGAAAACGGCGCTCAGATGAACGAGCACATCCCACTGACGTCAGCTCAGCAAGAGTTGGTTGATAACTACGAAACACTGTTAAATGCAGAGGGCAAAAAGAACCAGCTGGCGGCTCGTTATATTTATGAGCATTTGTTCCTTTCTCATCTCTATTTTTCTGATTTAAAAGAGAAAACACCACGTTTCTTCATGCTAGTTCGTTCTGTCACGCCTCCGGGTGAGCCTGTGAAACGTATTGCGACTCGTCGCCCTTATGATGATCCAAAGGTTGAACGTGTTTATTATCGTATTATTGCCGAGCAAGGCACCATCGTTGATAAAACCCATATGCCTTATGCGCTAAATAACAAGCGTATCAACGATTGGAAAACATGGTTTATTGATGCTGACTACAAGATTGACCAATTGCCAAGCTATGAGCCTTCTGTGGCTGCCAACCCAATGACTGCCTTTATTGACCTGCCAGTCAATGCTCGCTATCGCTTCTTATTGGATAACGCTCAGAACACCATAATGGGTTTTATCAAAGGTCCGGTTTGCCGTGGTCAGCTTGCGCTTAACGTTATCAATGATGATTTTTGGGTGTTCTTCTTAGACCCGGATAAAGCGGATATCCCAGAAGTAAACGAGTTCTATCGTTCGCAAGCGGATAACCTAAAACTGCCGGCTGAGCGAGAGGACACCATCAACCCAATTGCTACATGGATTAGCTATGCCAAGCAGCAAGCACGTTATTTGGAAGAGAAATCAGCATTCACACATAAGCAATTCAAAGATGGTCGTTATGTCACCACTGATTTAGTTTGGTCTGGTGATGGTACCAATCCGAATGCAGCATTAACCGTATTTAGGCATTTTGACAGTGCTTCGGTAGCACAAGGTTTAGTGGGCAATAAGCCAAAAACCGCTTGGGTATTTGATTACTCTTTGCTTGAACGAGTTCATTATCTTTTGGTGGCGGGCTTTGATGTTTATGGCAACTTTGGTCATCAGCTAGTCACTCGTATGTTTATGGATTTCTTGCGTTTAGAGGGTGAAAGTAACTTCGTGACTCTACTACCACAGAACATGCGACATCAGGAATTGTCGAGTTGGTATCAAGACCAAACGGCGTATTTCACCGAGTTTCTGCTACGTAACGTGAAGCCGTTTGATGAGCCAAGCAACGTGGAATACACCACTGATGATCCGAAATCAGAGCTGTTTGATATGCTCATTGCACGAGTTAAGCCTGTGCTCAGTCCGCGTTATGACATTGTTGATACCGGATTTACTGACAATCATGAGCGCGAGCTGAACAGTGTCAATGAGATTAAAGGCGAGGGTATCTTACCGATTCCTCAACTGATGATGCTGATGATTGAGTCTAAAGCGGGACAGTCTCAGCTGTTTACGCTTATCCACAACAATGCTCACAGCAACATTTCCAGCTTGTTTGATGAAGAGAATAACCGTGTTCCTGAAAACGACAGCTTAACTTTAGTGAGAGGTGTGCTAGGAAGCTATCCAGCGGCATACCTATCACTAAAAGAAACCGAAATTCCTGAGCTGGTGGAGCGTTTAAGAACCCTTGATGGTGAAGAAAGCTATGTTCAATTGTTGGATCGGTTTGCTGTGCGTCGTAGCTCGCCGGACTTTTGGTCTTTCAGCGACAAGGTTCATCAGTGGTACAAGCAAGATCAGCCAGTTGAAGCAGGATTATTGGATTACAACCGCTTTGAGAACCGATAAGTTCGTGACTATTTTTACATCGTTTAGAAAAAAGCCAGTCTTACGACTGGCTTTTTTTGATGACAAAGCTTTTTAACAGCGAAGTTTCTTAATATCAGTGTTTCTTAATAACAAAATAGCTATGAATCGCCTGTCACCAGTGAACCAATCCGGCTGGTGTTCACTACTTTTCTGCGTTCGCTCATGATGATGAGCAGACGTTGCAGTGCGATAAAGCTGAACAGCAAAATACCAACGATGATTTTAGTCCACCAAGAACTCAAGGTGCCGTCGAACGTAATGTAGGTTTGAATTAGCCCTTGGATAAGCACACCAAACAGCGAACCAAATACTGTTCCGACACCACCCGATAGCAAGGTGCCACCGATAACCACGGCTGCAATCGCATCCAGTTCAACACCCACAGCTGCCAACGGATAGCCTGCTGAGGTGTAGATAGAAAACACAATTCCTGCGCAGGTTGCTAAGAACGTGGAAAGCATGTAGATACCAATGGTGGTGCGTTTTACTGGAATACCCATCAAGCCAGCAGAAGTGGCGTTGCCCCCAATCGCGTACACGTTGTTACCAAAACGAGTACGATGAGCCACCAGCATGCCAATTGCTACGATACACAACATCACCACCGCCAACAGGCTCAAGCGACCACCACCCACAATGTGCCATGAAAAACGCGACATCTCACGATAGACAGGATGCTCAATTGGAATCGATTGTTCAGAAATCAAAAAGCTCACACCACGCAGGAAGAACATACCTGCCAAAGTGACGATAAATGCTGGGATTTTTAAGGTGTCAATAATCCAGCCCATCAAACCGCCAAACAGTGCGCCCATCACCAGTACCATCACAATCGCCGTAAAAGGATGGATACCCCATTCACCAATTACCGTCGCGAGGAAAATCCCAGTAAATGCAACCACTGAGCCTACCGATAGGTCGATACCGCCTGAGAGGATTACGAACGTCATACCAACTGCAAGAATGCCCAAGAACGCGTTGTCCGTGAGAATGTTGCAGATCACTCGCGTGCTCATAAATGCAGGGAATTCCACCATACAAAACGCATAACCAATCAGGAACACAGCGATGGTGATAAACAGAGGAAAATTACGCTTTATCATGGTCTATTTCCTCTTAATTAGCTGAATGACAGTCGGGGATTGCAGTATCAACACCGTTAACACCACCAGAGATTTCACTATGTGGTTCCACTGTGGCTGGTATCCAGAGAGCAAAATACCGGTGTTAATACTTTGAATGATGAAAGCGCCAACCAGAGCCAGCATAAGGTTAAAACGACCACCCATCAGAGATGTGCCACCGATAACCACGGCTAAAATGGCGTCCATTTCCAACCATAAACCGGCGTTGTTAGCGTCAGCGCCTTTGATATCAGCCGCAACAATAATCCCTGCGATAGATGCCATCACACCACTGATGACATAGACCGACATCACAATCGCAGGGGTGTTAATGCCTGCATTTTTGGCGGCTTTGATGTTGATTCCCACTGACTCGATAAACAACCCTAATGCGGTTTTCTTGGTCAGTGCCCAAACAATCAGTAACGCACACACTAACAACAGGATTGGGGTAGGGAAATAGAACAGCGAACCACTACCAAACCAAGATAGAGTCTCGTTGTTGAAGGTGATTATTTGCCCTTCAGTAATGAGCTGAGCCACACCGCGACCTGCCACCATAAGAATCAAGGTAGCGACAATCGGCTGGATTTTACACACCGCGACAAGGAAGCCGTTCCATAAACCACATACCACACCCGCTAACACTGAACAGAGCAAAATGGTGGATGGTGCGTAACCTTGCTCCGCCATACTGGCAAGCACGGCACCGCTGATCGCCATTACCGCACCAACCGACAGGTCAATACCACCGGTTGCGATAACCAGCGTCATGCCTATGGTCAGCAGCGCAACAGGCGCGCCACGGTTAAAGATATCAATGACACTCCCAAAGAGGCGATCATCTTGAATGTGAATCGAGAAAAAATTATCCGCAATCAAGCTGTTAATAATGAACAGCAGGATTAAAGCTGCAAACTGTGGTGCACCTTTCGGCAAGGTAAACTTATTGCGCGGCTGCGGAGCTTTCGATGGCGCCTTTTGCAGTGACGCGTTATCCATCGAGGCTTTCTCCATCGATGCTTTCTCTATAGATGCCTTCTCTATAGGTGACAGGGGATTGAGCGAATTCATAATCACCTCAACTCGCAATTGCTTGCATTATGGCTGGCACGGAAAGTTCTTCAGTTGGAATCTCCGCAACAGGTTTTCTGTCACGTAAAACCACCACGCGATCGGCATAGCCAACCAGCTCTTCAAGCTCAGAAGAGATAACCAACAGAGCGAGCCCGTTAGCACAAAGACTTTCAATTAAACGAATGATTTCAGCGTGAGCACCCACGTCGATACCTCGGGTCGGTTCATCTAGGATTAGGAACTTAGGCTTAGTGAGCAGCCAGCGAGCGAGCAGCACCTTTTGTTGGTTACCGCCAGACAAAAACTCAATCGGCTGTTCAAGGCTAGGCGTTTTGATTGCCAGTTGGTCAATGTAACGCTGAGCAACGGCGTCCTGCTCTTTGCGAGAAATGGGTTTAAACCAACCGCGTTGTGCCTGCAAAGCCAAGATGATGTTTTCACGTACCGATGCTGCGCCAATGATGCCGTCGGTTTTACGGTCTTCAGGGCAGTATCCAAAACCTAAGTGGGAAGCCTGACGAGCAGAGCGGACTTGTATCGGCTTACCTCGCAAAGTGCAGCTACCAGAATCGCTCGGTTCAATACCGAAAATTACTTTGGCAGTTTCAGTACGACCGGACCCCAGCAGGCCCGCTAGACCGACAATTTCACCGGCGTGAACTTCAAGATTGAAGGGGTGGATGGTGCCTTTTTTACCAAAATTGGAAAACGCCACCATGGGTTCGTTGTGTTTGCGGGTTTTTCCTGCGCGTCTAAGAGCCGTATCTTCTAGCTCGCGGCCGAGCATCATTTTCACCAACTCAATTTGTGGCAGCTCTCGGGTTTCTTTGGTGCCAACCAACTGACCGTTGCGTAGCACGGTAATGCGATCACTCACTTCATACACTTGGTCAAGGAAGTGGGTGATAAATATCAGGCTCACCCCTTGTTTTTTTAACCCGAGCATAATGTTAAATAACATCTTCACTTCGTTGCTATCCAAACTGGCGGTGGGTTCATCGAGAATCAGTATTTTTGCCGATAGTGAGATGGCTCTGGCGATAGCAATCACTTGTTGAATTGCTACGGAAAAGTGGTTAAGAGGTTCTGTGACATCAATGTTCAGTCCATAACTGGTCACAATTTTACGTGCTTTTTCAGCCATGGTTTTTCGGTCAACAAACCCCCATTTCTTCGGTTCATTACCGATAAAAAGGTTATCCATGACAGACATATTCGGCAGCAAATTGACTTCTTGGTAAACCGTACCAATACCAAGCTGTTGTGCGTGGGCGGTATTTTGCGGAGAGATAGACTGGCCATCGAGAGTGATTTCACCACCATCACGTTGATACACGCCGGTTAAGGTTTTGACTAGCGTCGATTTTCCCGCGCCATTTTCGCCCAATAGCGCCATGATCTCGCCTTTTCTCAGGCTGAAATCAACATTTTCTAGCGCTTTAACACCAGGAAAGTATTTGCATATCCCCGTGGCATTTAACACGATATCTTGCTGATTGTTTAACGGCATAATAACTCCAACAACCGAAACGATCCTTCCCGTTAGGGTTATCTCTTCGTCATAAGTCTTTACTCCTCCCCTTTTCAAGGGGAGGCTGGGTGGGGTTACTTCCTCAGAACTTAATAAAGATTTCAATTATCAATAAGTTCAGTGGACTTCAACCCCCTCTAACTCCCCCTCATCTGAGGGGGAGAACCAAAAGAACAATACTCCATAATTTGTGACTAAGAGACAGCCCTTGCGGGAGGGGTGATGACAATAAAATTAGTAACCTAAGTCTTTTTTCATTTCTAACTGAGCTTTGGCATCAGCGGGTAAATATAAATTAGACTCAGTAACAATTTTCTTCGGTGGAGTTGTGCCTTTATTTTTATAAGCAATAAGCGCGTCAAGAGCAGGGCCAGCCATATTTGGAGTCAGCTCAACGGTCGCGTTTGCTTCACCACTCATCATCGCTTTAAATATGTCTGGAACCGCATCAATAGAGACAATTAAAATATCGCTGCCTGGTTTTAAACCTGCTTCTTTAATTGCTTGAATAGCACCGATGGCCATATCATCGTTATGTGCGAATACCGCACAGATATTCTTGCCGTTATTTTCAGCTTTAATAAAGCTTTCCATAACTTCTTTACCTTTACTACGGGTGAATTCGCCTGACTGAGTACGAACAATTTGAATATTGTCGACTTTGTCTACAGCGTCGCTAAAGCCTTTTTTACGGTCGATAGCCACACTCGCACCGACAGTTCCTTGTAGCTCTACAACGTTACATTTTTTGCTGCCCACTTTGTCGATCAACCATTTACCAGCTACAGCGCCTTCCAGTACGTTATCAGCGGTAACCGCGGTCATATAAAGTGAGTCGTCTTCTACTGTGATACCACGGTCGAGTAGGAATACCGGGATGCCGTAGTCTTTGGCTTCTTCAAGCACAGGCCCCCAGCCAGTTTGTACCACAGGCGCGATAAAGATGGCGTCTACACCCTGAGCAATGAACGAGCGTACAGCTTTGATTTGGTTCTCTTGCTTTTGTTGTGCATCAGAAATTTTCAGTGTCACACCGCGTTTTTCTGCTTCAACTTTGGATACCGCAGTTTCAGCTGCTCGCCAGCCTGATTCTGATCCAATTTGAGAGAAACCAACCGTTAATGAGGCAGCCATGAGTGAACCAGACATTAAAATGGTACTGACAGCGGTAGCTAAAGTAAGTTTTTTTAACATGATTAAATCCCTATCTTGTTTTAAACCTTTTATTTCACCTTTACCTAAGCAATATCTTGATACTTAAGTTTATTTTGTTTCACTGTGATGCTCATTATTAAAATTTATAGAAATATTGATGAGCAGTAAAATAGTAAGTCTCGAAATGAAATATTGGTTCGATTTTAATCACATAAAATTTTTGGTAGCTAAATAATCCATTTTATTAGCAACTTACTCCCAACGAACTAATACTTAAGTGATAAGTAAATTTGCTCTCGATTTAAACTTATTGCGGTTTTATCAATAAAGTGGAATGGGTTCTAAAGTTATTGTTGTAAACGAGAACGGTTATCGCTGATTGGAATATAGAGTGTCTGAAAAATGTAGTGTTCAGTGATTGGATATTGGTAAGTAAACCTTCCAATCCAAGGAGGGCTCGGCGGAGTTTTACGGACGCTTTCTTATAAAATGCAGAGGTGCGAGTTTGCGTTATCGATAATAAAAAAGCTCCCCTGAAAAGAGGAGCAAATATCAACATGAGAAATATATGCGGGGGTGTATAACTTATTGGGTTTTCTGTTTGTAGCGGTCAAAAATAACGGCTGCGAGTAGGATGGCACCACGTACCACATATTGAGCAAACGGAGACATGTTCAATAGGTTCATTGCGTTTTCTACTGTACCAAGGATAAGCACACCGGCGATTACATAAGAAACTTTACCAATACCACCTTTCAGTGACACACCACCCAGTACACACGCAGAGATAACCACCAGTTCGAACCCCACAGAGGTCATTGGCTGACCTGATGTCATACGCGCCGCTAGGATAACGCCAGCCAGTGCGGAGATAAAACCAGAAATGGTGAAGATCATCATCTTGGTTTTGACTACATTTACACCCGCAAGACGTGCGGCTTCTTCGTTACCACCGATTGCTAGAGTATTGCGGCCGTAAACGGTACGGTTGAGCAGGAAAGCAAATACAGCGAAGGTGATTAGCGTTAACCAAATTGGAGTAGGGATACCGAGAATTGAAGAGTTACCCAAAGTGAAGAAGCTCTCTTCAGTGATACCGACCGCTTTACCATCAGAGATAATGTAGCCAAGACCGCGAGCAATCTGCATGGTTGCTAGCGTTGTGATCAGAGCGTTGATTTGCAGTTTTGCGATAACAAATCCATTGAGTAGGCCAAACACCACACCGGAAAGCAAGCCAGCTCCGATGCCTAGTACTACGCTGCTGGTGGCGTTAATTGCCACTGCAGTCACCACACCTGAACAGGCAATGATAGATGCAACAGAAAGGTCTAAGTCACCACAAGCCAGACAGAACAACATGGCACACGCCACCATTCCGCTCATTGAAATGGCAAGACCCAAACCTTTCATGTTGATGAAGGTCGCGAAGTAAGGAACGAACAGGCAGCAGAGTATAAACAGACCCGCAAACACCATGAGCATTCCAAACTTGTCCCAAATTTTAGAGAAGTTAAATCCGCCGGATTTCGCCTCAGACGTCATCGCTTTAGTAGGGCTAGATAAAGACATAATGATATTCCTCAGGTTTAAGCTGCTGCTGACTCTTTGTCGAGCATCGCAAGACGAAGAGCAGTTTGTTCGTTAAATTCATCGCGTTGAAGTTCACCTGTTACCGCGCCGTCTTTCATCACAAGAACGCGGTCAGAGATACCCAACACTTCTGGTAAATCGCTGGAAACGACCAATACGGTGACTCCGTTTTCCGCCAGCTTAAAAATTAATTCGTAAATTTCAGATTTCGCACCTACGTCGATACCGCGAGTAGGTTCATCCAGTAAGATCACGCTCATTGCTGTCGACAACCAACGACCGAGAATCACTTTTTGTTGGTTACCACCAGAGAGCTTACCTATAGGCTGTTCAAGTGAAGACGCTTTAACGTTGAGTGCTTGTTTTTGCTTAGTTGCGTTGTCTTTTTCCCACACGAAGTCGATCAGACTGTTAAATTTGAGATGCCATGGTCGCGCACTGATGTTGGTGTTTTCTTGCACCGACATGATTGGCACTATGCCATGCGCTTTACGGTCTTCAGAACAGAGGGTAATGCCTGCGCGAATCGCATCTTGTGGGGTTTTAATGCCGATTTTTACATCGTGAAGGTAAATATCACCGCCGGTTTTACGTTCAGCGCCAAACACTAAACGAGTTAGCTCTGTTCGACCTGCGCCAACCAGACCAAACAATCCGAGAATTTCACCCTGTTGGATATCCAGTGAAACAGGAGCGCTAAGCCCAGGCCCTTGAATGTTCTCTAGGCGTAAGCCGCTTGTACCTAATTCGCGCGAGCGGTAGTTGTAGATGTCGTTAATTTCACGCCCCACCATCAATTCCACTAGGCGGTCGTTGGTCAGTTCAGACATGTCTTCAAAAGACTGAACGTGTTGACCATCTTTGAAGATAGTAATGGCGTCACACAGATTGAAAATCTCTTCCATACGGTGAGAGACATACATGATGATTTTGCCAGCATCTCTAAGCTCACGAATAACCTTGAACAGGTTTTGAATCTCACGTTGAGACAAGCTACTGGTTGGTTCATCAAAAGCGATGATCTGTGCGTTGCGACTAAGGGCTTTGGCAATTTCCACCATTTGCCATTGGCCGATAGATAATTCTTTTAACTGGCAAGCTGGGTCAAACGTTTCGCCGAGACGCTCTAACTGCACACGGGCATTTTTGTTTAGCATTTCAGTATCAACTCGACCACCTTTGGTTGGAAGTTGCCCAAGATAAATGTTTTCAGCAACGGTGAGCTCAGGAACCAAGTTCAGTTCTTGGTAGATGATAGCGATACCGTGATCAAGTGCATCGTTGGTTGAAGTAAGAGTGATCTCTTTACCATCAATCGCGATATGACCGTCTGTTGGCTGGTGGAACCCACTCAAGGTTTTAAGCAGAGTTGATTTACCTGCACCGTTTTCTCCCATCAAAGCGTGAATGCTGCCTGCGCTTGCGCGAAAGCTAACGTTGTTGAGTGCTTTTACCCCAGGGAAGTGCTTGGAAATATTACAAAACTCTATGTAAGAAGGGGACTTCGCCATAACTTCTCTCCGTTGGTTCAAGGTAACCGTAAAATCAAGAGGGTGACGGCCAAGGTAGCCGTCACCAAAATTGAGCTTATAGCCCTTTCTTCGCTAGTTCGTCTTTGAAGTTGTCACGAGTGATAAGAACGACGTCAGTAACTTCAACGAATTTGTTTGGTTCAACGTCTTCTTTAACCCATTTGTAAAGAGATTCGATACTTCTGTAGCCGTGTACGTCTGGGCTTGGAAGTAGAGAACCGTAGAAGCCAGTTGCGTTAGCTTTCGCAAGCTCGTTCACTGCGTCTACGCCGTTGATACCGATACCGATGACGTTGCCAGCGCCGAAGCCTTGACCTTCAGTCGCACGGATACCACCAAGAACGGTGTTGTCGTTCATGCCAACAACAAGCCATTGTTTAACATTTGGGTATTGAACAAGCAGTGAGTTTGCCGCGTCCAATGCTCCTGGGATGTCGTTAGTTTTGGTTGGTACACGGTAGATTTGACCCGATGGGAAACCCGCTTGTTTTAGAGCTGAGATCGAACCGTCAACACGACGACGTGCTGTGTCTAGCTCGTCAGCAGTGATTGCCATAACACCTGTTGTTGCTACGTCCCATTTACGTTTAGTCATTTCTTTATAAAGTTCTGAACCTTGGCGTTCACCGATAGCGGTTGCTGCCATCATGACCAGAGGTACGTCAACCATAGGTTCGCCTTTAGCATTTAGGAACTGGTCATCTACGGTCACAACTTTGAGATCATAGCTTTTTGCTTTCGCCATGATTGCTGGACCTAATTTAGGGTCCGGAGTACAGATAACGAAACCTTTCGCGCCTTGAGCTGCTAAGGTATCGATAGCATTCAGAGTTTTTTCACCATCTGGCACAGCCATTTTTACTACTTCAAAGCCAAGGTCTTTACCGGCTTTTTCTGCAAATGACCATTCAGTTTGGAACCAAGGCTCTTCTGGCTGTTTAACTAGGTAGCCTAGTCGCATGTCATCACTTGAACCAAAGAACGCATTGGCAGAAGCGCTTAACATTGTTGCCCCGGTTAAGGCAGTTGCTACTAATAATTTTTTTAGTTTCATTGTTATTCCATCCGCTGGGTAGGGGTTGTTTCACGGACATATTTGAAGATTTCATTTCAAGTTGAAGTGATGAAAATCACATCAAAAAAATGTAGCAATTTTGTCCATTCATTTAGCGAGGCTGAACATGAAGCGGATCTCAAATGTTACGTTTTAGTGCATTTCTGACAGTTTGTGGTGCATGTGAAATGGTTTTAATAGTGCTTTTAGCCTTATACACCAAGGCTGTGAGTGTTTTTTAATCAAATGCACAGAAATATGCTTATGGCGAATTTGTCCATACATCTAGCAGGCAATGTCATGGCTGAATCATCCATGCAGGGGTATAACAACAAAAAAATATCACCCTACATGGACCCCCTATACGGAGTTGTTATGAATCATTTAGCGACACACCCTGCACATGTCATCGGTCTGGATTTTGGTTCAGATTCGGTACGTGCATTATTGGTTAACGCTGTTAGTGGTGAGGAAGTGGCATCCGGCGTCACTTACTACCCGCGTTGGATGGAAGGCCTGTACAACGAGCCTGAACAATCTCAGTTTCGTCACCACCCACAAGACTACATTGATGCGATGACTCAAGCTGTTCGCGAGGCGCTTGAGCAAGTGCCTGTGGAAATCGCCCAATCGGTAGTGGGTATTGGAGTTGACACTACGGGTTCGACGCCAGCTCCGGTTGATGCACAAGGTAATGTATTAGCACTGTTACCAGAATTTGCACAAAACCCGAACGCGATGTTCATTTTGTGGAAAGACCACACATCAGTATCCAAAGCAGAATTGATTAATGAACTGGCCCATGGCGGCGAGTTCATCGACTACACCAAGTACATTGGTGGTATTTACTCATCAGAATGGTTCTGGGCAAAAGCGGCTTGGGTGAGTGAGCAAGACGATCAAGTAGCGAAAGCAGCTCATAGTTGGGTGGAACTGTGTGACTGGATCCCTGCGTTATTGTCTGGCAATGAGCACCCAAGCAAATTCCGTCACGGCATCTGTGCGGCTGGCCATAAAGCGATGTGGCATGACAGCTGGGGCGGCTTGCCGGATCAAAAATTCCTTTCTGCGATTTCGCCAACTCTTGATGGTATTCGTGAACGTATGTTTGATGAGGTTTATACCTCTGAAGATGTTGCGGGTTTCCTAACGCAAGAGTGGGCAGAAAAACTCGGTTTACCAGCGGGTTTAGCGGTTGCTGTGGGTGAGTTCGACTGTCACATGGGCGCTGTTGGCGCAGGGGCAGGCGAGCATGATCTCGTCAAAGTTATCGGCACGTCGACCTGTGACATCCTGATGGTGGACGCAGACAAAGTGGGCGATCGCACCATTCACGGCATTTGTGGTCAGGTGAAAGGCAGCGCGCTGCCAAGCTTGATGGCTTTGGAAGCGGGTCAGTCGGCATTCGGTGATGTTTATGCTTGGTATAAGCGCGTACTGATGTGGCCAATTCAAGCTCTAGCGAAAACCAATACCGACGCGGCAAAAGTGATGGAGCAATTGGATAAGTCGATTGTGCCAATGCTTGCCGAGGCTGCGCAGCAATACGCTTTCAACGATAACTCACCACTGGCGATGGACTGGCATAACGGTCGCCGTACTCCTTACGCCAACCAACGCCTCAAAGGCGCGGTTACCGATCTGAATTTGGGTTCGACTGCGCCTGCAATGTTTGCAGCTCTGGTTGAGTCAACCGCTCACGGCGCAAAAGCGATTGTCGATTGCTTTGTTGACCAAGGTATGGATGTTGAACGCGTTATCGCCATCGGCGGTATCTCGCAAAAATCCCCTTACGTGATGCAGATGTGTGCAGACGTAATCGGTCGTGATATTGCCGTTGCTAGCTCTGAGCAATGTTGTGCTTTGGGTGCTGCTATTTTCGCGGCGGTTGCAGCCGGTGTGTATGAAGATGCTCAACAAGCACAAAAAGCGATGGCCAGCCCAATCAGCCAAGTTTACCAGCCGAATGCAGCAGCGAAAGTACTGCGAGAACAGCGTTACGCAGACTATCGCGAGCTTGGTCAACATCTAGAGCAGATTTCTGAGATGGAACGGGAGCACCACCATGGTTGATCAAAGAATGGTTGATCAAAGAACGGTTGATCAAGCCGAGCGCCTGAAAAAGCTTCGTCATGATGTGTGGCAAGCTAATTTAGATCTCGAACGTCACAAGCTAGTGACGTTCACTTGGGGCAACGTGTCGGCTATCGACCGTGAATCTGGCTTGGTTGTCATTAAACCAAGCGGTGTTGCTTACGAAGATTTAAGCGCTGAAAACATGGTGGTGGTCGATCTGGAAGGCAACATCGTAGAAGGTGATTTGAACCCGTCTTCGGATACTGCGACTCACCTAGTGTTGTACCGCACCTACGCCAAAATTGGTGGCGTGGTTCACACCCATTCACCTCAAGCAACGGCTTGGGCGCAAGCAGGTAAAGCGATCCCAGCTTTGGGTACCACTCATGCGGATTACTTCTACGGCAGCATTCCATGTACTCGTGCTCTCTCAAATAAAGAGATCGCCACCGATTACGAATTGAATACTGGTCTGGTGATCGTAGAAACCATTGGCGATAACGACCCAATTGCGATTCCCGGAATTTTAGTCAAAGAACATGCACCGTTCTGCTGGGGCAAAGATGCTCATCAAGCGGTGCACAACGCAGTAGTGACAGAGGTTGTTGCCGGAATGGCGCTGCAAACTCTACAGATCAATCCTGCGGTGGAATATATCAATCAAGCGTTGCTCGATAAGCACTACCTACGTAAACACGGAGCCAATGCTTATTACGGTCAGTCAGCTAAGAATAAAGGGTAAGTCATGAAAGTATTTAATGAAAAACAAGTTTGGTTTGTCACTGGTTCACAAACGCTATACGGACCAAAAGTGCTTGAGCAAGTTGCGCTTGAAAGCGGTCAGATGGTAGCGAGTTTTAACGAAAGCAGCGCAATCTCTGTACCTATGGTCGACAAAGGTACAGTGAAGTCTCCTGAAGAGATTCTTAACGTATGTCGCGCAGCGAACAACGATCCTGACTGTATCGGTTTGGTGCTTTGGATGCATACCTTCTCTCCAGCCAAAATGTGGATTGCTGGTCTGTCTCAGCTCAACAAACCATTCATGCATCTTCACACCCAGTTCAATGCAGCGCTTCCTTGGGACAGCATCGACATGAACTACATGAACACACACCAAAGTGCTCATGGTTGTCGTGAGTTTGGTTTTATCGGCACTCGTATGGGTATCGACCGTAAAGTGGTGGTTGGTCACTGGCAAAACCCACAAGTTCATAAAGAAATGGATGACTGGTGCCGTGCGGCTGTGGGTATCCACGCAGGTCAAAACCTAAGAGTGGCGCGTTTTGGTGACAACATGCGTCAAGTAGCAGTAACCGAAGGTAACAAAGTTTCTGCGCAAATCCAGTTCGGCTATGAAGTGAACGCTTACGGCTTGGGTGAACTGACTGAAGCGGTTCAATCCGTATCGGATGCTGATGTGGCTCGCATGCTGGATGAATACGCATCAACTTATGAAATGAAATCAGAGTTGCTAACCGATGCTTCTCTACTTACATTGATGCAACACGAAGCACGCCTAGAAATGGGTATGGAACGTTTCTTAACCGATGTTGGTGCTAATGCATTTACCAACACTTTTGAAAACTTAACCGGTTTAGGTTCTCTGCCAGGTCTTGCAACTCAACGTTTGATGGCGAAAGGTTTCGGTTACGGCGGTGAAGGTGACTGGAAAACATCGGCTATGGTTCACATCATGAAGCAGATGGGTAAAGGTCGCCAAGGTGGTACTTCATTCATGGAAGATTACACCTATAACTTCGGCGCAACTGACCAAGCTTTAGGTGCGCACATGCTTGAAGTGTGTCCATCGATTGCTGCGGCAAAACCACGTCTAGAAATTCACCGTCATACGATTGGTCTGAAGTGCGATGTTCCTCGTCTGCTATTTAGCGGTAAAGAGGGTGATGCACTAAACGTGTCTGTCATTGACCTTGGTAACCGCTTCCGCATGGTCGTGAACACAGTGAAGACTGTGGCTCCACCGCAAGGTATGCCACACCTACCTGTGGCACATGCACTTTGGGAGCCAATGCCAAACCTACAAATTGCTGCGGCAAGTTGGATTCATGCGGGCGGCGCACACCATAGTGCATACAGCCAACAGGTGAGTGTTGATACCCTAGCGGATTACGCTGATATCCTAGGTATGGAAATGGTTGTTATCGACGAAAACACTGAGACTCGTACGTTCAAGCAAGAGCTGAAAACCAACAGCTTGTACTACCGTCTAGCGTCAGGCGTTTAATCGCCTTAGCCATGTTCTTCGTTCTCTCCCTCTACGGAGGGGGGAGATGAAAAAGAACGCATGGCTAAGAGTCAGATCAGAAAAAGTTGTAGAGGTAATTATGGCGATTGACGAATCAAAACTAGAGCAGGGATTTGATATTCACTATAACCGTTGGACGTTGCGAGTTGCTGGTCAGTGTGCAACTAAGTTTGAGCTTCTGTATGCTGACAAAGTGCTGTACCAAGGCAAGCTCGAACTTATCAATAATGGTGAATTGCTGGATGTCTCGCAGGCTCAGTGGAAGTTTCGTCATCGCCATGATCGTATTGAGCAGTGGTGTCAGTTGCACCATTCTGACAAGCTATCGGTCAATATGAACTACTACTTCCATGAGAAAGCGGTGGTGATTGAGTATTTGGCGCGCAATAGTATTCCTACACGATTGGATATCCGACATGCGATTGTTCCCGTCGAAACCCATGATAATAAGAGTGAGCCGCCACAATCCGAACAGCCCGATTGGCAGCTGAGTCGTCATGATCTTCCCAGTGATTCCATTCGTCACTCGATTAAACCGGATCTGTTTCGTGAGGCTTTTTCCGCCACTCAATGGATCGTTTTAGATAAAATGTGATGTCGAAAATCGCAATACTTCCGGGCTCAACATACACTAGACAAAATTCTAATGATTGTTGGTCTATGCAGAATACTGATCCACTCAAGCCAGGGTATGACTTTGATGCGCATTTAGTCGCGGGCCTTACACCAATCATCGAAGGTGATGAGCTCGACTATACCATCGACCGTCAAAACGGTATGAAAGGGTACATCATCAATATCACTAGCAAAGGTGAAGGTACCATTTTCTCCGGTGAACATGAGTTTCATGTTAAAGCTGGAGACTTGCTCTTATTCCCGCCCAGTGCAGCTCATTATTACCGTCGCAAAGACGACAATGCTTCATGGTTTCACCGTTGGGTCTATTTCCGTCCACGTGCTTTCTGGAACGATTGGTTAAGTTGGCAGGAAGAGCGCAACGGCGTTTATGTGACCAGTGGTTTGTCGACGCAGGATATTGAGCACATTGAAAGCTTATTTGTCGATATTGAATACACCGCCAAATCCGATCTGCCATACCGCGACGATTTAGCGATCAACTTGCTGGAGCAACTGCTGATTCGTTGTAAATCGGTGCAACCAGACGTGGTCAGTAAGCCGCTTGATCCTCGAATCATTCAAGCGATTAACTACATGACGCAAAACCTCAATCAGGATTTCACTCTGGAAGATATTGCTGCGCATACTTGTTTATCGCCCTCTCGTTTGGGTCATCTGTTCCGTGACGAGATGAAGATGACTATTACTCAATGGCGGGATGACCAGCGTATTAGCCGAGCCAAGCAGTTGTTGGTAACGACTCACTATTCGGTTAACCACATTGGACGAATAGTTGGCTACTCCGATCCTCTTTATTTCTCTCGCGTATTCAAGCGCAAAGCGGGTGTTAGCCCGAAACTGTATCGAGAGAAAATCACCTGATAAATGAAGCCGGAGCACAGCTCCGGTTTTTCTTTATCCGTTAACAATTTTTGCCAATAAATGTGAGTATCTTGAGCTAGATTCCAGCTTTGGTTGCAAAGGCAATCGCAAAACGAATGGGCTTTTCAACTATCAACATTTCTAAACTATAGTTGAGTTGTTAGTTAGTAAAAGAGTTATACCATTCTGGAAAATTTCCTGATTAGTGAATGGTGTCGATAAGCAAACCCTCCGAGCCATGGATGGATCGGCGGAGCTTCAGGGACGATTGAATGCGAGTTTGCATTTGACGTCCATTCTCTGTTCTACCGATGCTCAGTCTGGTCATCTTTTTATCTAGGATGGTATTAGTTGGTAAAAGGGTTAGTTGGCAAAAGGAGTAGCCTGAATGAATCAAGAAGCCTTGCTCTCTCGTTTTAATGAATTACCTCGAATTGAAAGTATCCAACAAGAGTTACTGAATATGGTGAACAGCGACAACCTTAACTTTAGCGAGTTGTCGCGCAAGATGTCGATGGATCAAGTGCTCAGTGCTCGTGTTTTGCGGATGGCGAACTCAGCACAGTTTGGCGGTACGCAAGGCGTATCAACCATCAACGAAGCCATTATTCGTGTTGGCAGTGGTGCGGTACGAACGCTTGTTGCTTCCTCTGTCGTCTCCGGTGTTTTTCCGAAACTGGAGACGCTCAATATCAAAGACTATTGGGCGAACACTTTCGAAATCGCCATGATCGCCAGCAAGCTCGCAAGAGCAGCGCGTATAGACCCGAACGAAGCCTTTACCACAGGTGTACTGCACAACATTGGCGAACTGATGATTCACGCCTTAGAGCCAGAAATTGCTGCGAAAATTAAATATCGGGTAGAGCATGGTGAAGAGTTGGTTGCGGTGCAAAAAGAGCTGCTCGATACCGATGCTCAGGAGCTTGGAGCAAGATTGGCTCGTGAGTGGCAATTTCCCTCGGATATGGCGGACGCGATAGAAAATGTGAACCATCCGGGAAGGGCGACAGAAGCTAAGCGCTTAGCGTGCGTTTTATTTCTGGCTCGAGAAATCCATAAGCGCTGGGATTCATTGTTCGATGAACGAGAAAAACGCACGTTTCTCACTCGTCATCCCGCCGCAAAAGCGTTGTCGTTATCAGCGGATGTGTATGTGGAAATCGACAAAGTACGTGGCCAAGGCGTGGTGTTAGCTCATCAGCTGTTTTAAATCCACAGTAAGAACCTTCCCGCATCTCGCTCTTGGTTTCTCCCCCTCAGGAGACTGTCTCTTAGTCACAAGTCTTTACTCCTCCCCTTTCGAAGGGGAGGCTGGGTGGGGTTGCTTTCACCACACTGAATTAAGATTGCAATATAATAAGTTCAGTGGACTTCAACCCCCTCTAACTCCCCCTCATCTGAGGGGGAGAACCAAAAGACAAATGCTAAAACATAGTCATGAAGATGAAACTGAGCGTGTTTGCTTGCTTGAAAATTTCAGTTGCTGCACCACTAGACCAATAATGATCATCACCAGGCCAACTAAGGTCGAAGGGTGAATATCTTCACCTATGATGGTGGCAAGTAAAATCAGTGAGATAAAGGGCGCAGCAAAGATCAGGTTACTGATGCGTGCGGTATTGTTGGTGTTTTTCAGCGCGCTCAGCCACAGCACAAAGGTTATCCCCATTTCAAACAATCCGACGTAGGTCACTGCGGCCCAGCCTTTAAAACTGATTTGACCCCATGGCGCACCTTCATAAACGTTCAATCCGATAGCAAATGGTATTGCAACAAGAAAGCCTAACAATACCACTACAACCGGTTCGGCTTGGTTTTTGGTGTTGAGTATCCAGTATCCCGCCCATAGTAAGGTAGAAAGCAGCGCTAAACCGACACCCAAAGGGCTGTCGAATTTCAAACTGAGAACATCGCCTTTGGTGGCTATCACAATCACGCCTAAGTAACTGAGTACACAGGCTAACCAATCTTGTTTTCTGATAGTCTGACCCAAGAAAATGGCAGCCATAAACGTTAAGGTGATTGCCCAGCTATAATTAATGGATTGAGCTTGCGAGGCTGGGAGCAAGGAGTACGCTTTAAATATAATGAGATAGTAAGCCAGAGGGTTAATTAGCCCTAACAGCAAGTAATACCAAGGATTGGCAAAAAAAGTGCTGGTGATCAGATTTAAATGACCCCGAAGGGCACAAATAATGAATAAAGCCAGTGCAGAGACAATACTTGCAATAGTGAGCATTTGAATTGGCGTGAACTCTGCCAACGTGATTTTGAAAGCTGTAGCAACGGTGGACCAAAACAGAACTGCGGACAGTCCCAGCGCTAATGCACGACGCTCGTTCATTTGTTTTTCCTAACTTTACTTAATGTTATTTGGCTAGTCTAACGGTGGAATAAATGCGCCACAAACTGGACATTTATCCAGTATAGAAATACCATTTTTGTCAACAGACTTAAGTCATGACTAGACGAAGTACACCTTTATGATGCAATGGATTATCAACAACATACTGCTTTGGGCTCCTGCACTTGCCAGTGCGATTATATCGGGGAGCGTGATTGGCCTTTGGGTGAAGCAAAGAATGGCGGTCAGAACCCAACTGCTTGATCAGCAAATTATCAATGATGCTCGCTGGTATCAACAGCAAATTGAGCAGTTAAAAGTATCGTTGAACAACAGTTTAGGGGAGCTGGAAGAGCTCGATCAAGATCGTGACAAAGCCGAGTACGAACTCAAGCAACTGCACGGCAAACTTATGGCAGCGATGGAAAAGCTTCGCTATTTCGATGCCGTAAAGCTTGAGCGTGACCAGTACAATGAAGATCTCAACCAGTTGCGCGAGCAAAAGGCGCAGCTGGATGTGCAATTGCGTGAACAGGAAGTGCGTCATCAGCAGCAACTAGAATCCAGTGCAGAAAAATTGCGTCTGCTTGAAAGTGCAGAAGAGCGCTTGAAACAGCAATTTGAACATTTGGCGAACCAAGTATTTGAAGAGAAAGCGGCAAAAGTGGATCAGCAAAACAAACAGAGTTTGGATGGTTTGCTAAGTCCGCTTAAAGAGCAGTTAGAAGGTTTCCGTAAACAAGTGAACGACAACTTCAATAACGAAGCCAAAGAACGTCACACCTTAGTTCACGAGCTACGCAATCTGCAAAACCTCAATGAGCAGATGGCCAAAGAGGCGTTGAACCTTACTCAGGCACTAAAAGGCGACAACAAGCAGCAAGGTAATTGGGGAGAAGTCGTACTGGCTCGTGTGCTGGCAGAATCGGGTTTGCGTGAAGGTCACGAGTACGAAACTCAGGTCAGCTTGCAAAATGACATGGGCAAACGTTATCAGCCAGATGTGATTGTGCATCTGCCACAAGATAAACAAGTGGTAGTGGATTCGAAAATGGCTCTGGTGGCTTATGAACGCTACTTCCATGCCGAAACTGATGAAGAGCGCGATATCGCACTGCGTGATCACTTGCTTGCATTACGCAACCACATCAAAGGGTTAAGCCAAAAAGATTACCATCAGTTGCGTGGTATTGAGAGCTTAGATTATGTGCTGATGTTTATTCCGGTTGAGCCTGCCTTCCAAGTCGCTATTCAAGCGGATCCTAGCTTGGTGAAAGATGCGATGGAGCAAAACATTATTCTGGTGAGTCCAACCACGTTGCTGGTGGCACTGCGCACCATTGATAACCTATGGCGTAATGACCGCCAGAACCAGAACGCACGACTAATCGCCGAGCGAGCCAGCAAACTCTACGACAAGCTACGTCTATTTGTTGATGATATGGAAGGGTTAGGCTCAGCGTTAGACAGAGCAAACCAAAATTATCAGGGGGCGATGAACAAACTTGTTTCTGGTCGAGGTAATGCAATCAGTCAGGCGGAAAGCTTTAAACAGCTTGGTGTTGAAGTAAAACGTTCCATTCATTCGCAGTGGGCTGAAAAGGCGCAAATTGGCGAAGATTATGAAATTGCTCCTCCGGTTGAAACACATCAGGGAGAAGTAGAAAGACATCAAGGAGAGGATAAAGTAAACTGATTGCCCGCAGCAGTTTAGACACCTTTTTGAACACCTGTTTTCTCAACAGAAAAGTTCGCCACAAAAAAGTGCGCTGTACAGCAACGAAATGAAAAAAACGAATGATGGCGGGCGCAATAGCGACCTTGATGACGGATAGTAACGATGACGGACAGTAGTAGCGTGCAAACGAATACAGCAATGACAGACCAAGAAACAACGCATTTCGGTTTCGAAACCGTTCGTAAAGAAGAAAAAGCAACCAAAGTTGCTCAGGTATTTCACTCAGTAGCAGCGAAATACGACATCATGAACGACTTAATGTCGGGTGGTGTCCATCGACTATGGAAACGATTTACGATTGATTGCTCTGGCGCTCGTCCGGGACAAAATATTCTCGATCTTGGCGGTGGTACGGGGGACTTAGCGGCGAAGTTCTCTCGCATTGTTGGCGATAAAGGTCACGTTATTCTGGCAGACATCAATAACTCAATGCTTAACGTCGGTCGTGACAAACTGCGTGACCGTGGCATTGTGGGTAACATCGACTTTGTTCAAGCGAACGCGGAAGAGCTGCCATTCCCAGATAACCATTTTGACTGCATCACCATCAGTTTCTGTCTGCGTAACGTAACAGACAAAGATAAAGCACTGCGTTCTATGTACCGCGTATTAAAACCAGGTGGCCGTCTGTTAGTTTTGGAGTTTTCTAAGCCGATCATCGAACCACTTTCAAAAATCTATGACGCGTACTCTTTCCATATTTTGCCAAAAATGGGTGAACTGATTGCCAACGATGCAGACAGCTATCGTTATTTAGCAGAATCGATCCGTATGCACCCAGACCAAGAAACGTTAAAAGGTATGATGGTTGACGCAGGTTTCGAGCAAGCGAGCTACTACAACCTGACTGGTGGCATCGTCGCACTGCACCGCGGTTACAAATTCTAAGGACCGCCTATGCCGTTTGAACCTCTTGTCACTGCGGTGATTGAAACCTCTCTCAATACTCTGATTAAAGACGACCCTAACTTGGGGCGTCGTCTTGCTCGGCTTAAAGGGCAGGTTATTCAGGTACACCTCAAAGAACTGAACAAGACACTGACGTTCGTCTTCAGCCAACAGATCGACGTGTTGGCAAATTATGAAGGTAAACCAGACTGCTACTTGTCACTGCATCTTTCGGTACTGCCTGAACTACGTGAACAAGCCAATATCACTAAGCTCATCAAGCAAGACAAGTTAGTGCTAGAGGGTGACATCCAACTGGCGCAAAAGTTTTCTCAACTGATGACAGACTGTAAGCCTGATATTGAAGAGTGGTTGTCGCGCGTCACTGGTGATGTGGTGGCTCACACCGTAGTGCAGGGCGCAAAAAATGTGGGTTCGCTGTTGACCTCTCAGTTTACCAAGCATCAGAATCATCTTGCACAGGTGTTGACGGAAGAGTGGCGTATTGCACCTGCACCGTTAGAAATCGCGTATTTCTGTGACCAAGTGGATGAGGTGAAAAGTCACGCTTCACGCTTAGAAGCTAAGCTATCCGCTCTGCTTGACAAAGTGAGTCAGAAAAATGCTGAGGTTGCCAAATAACGTATGACGCCTTCAGAAATTAAGCGCCTATATCGAATTATCAAAGTTCAGCTCGAATACGGGCTGGATGAATTTTTACCTGATCATCAGCTTACCAAAGTGCCGCGTCTGCTACGCAAATCTCTGTTTTGGCTTCGCAATAAGCATAGCGATAAACCGCTAGGTGAACGTCTGCGTCTTGCGCTGCAAGAGCTAGGGCCAGTGTGGATTAAATTCGGTCAGATGATGTCGACCCGTCGTGATCTGTTCCCGCCACATATCGCCGATCAACTTGCGCTGTTACAAGATAAGGTCGCGCCATTTGATGGCAATCTTGCTAAGCAGCAAATGGAAAAAGCGTTAGGCGGAAGTTTAGATACTTGGTTTGACGATTTTGCTATCGAACCGCTCGCATCGGCTTCGATTGCGCAGGTGCATACCGCCAAACTGAAAGAGAACGGTCGTGATATCGTTCTAAAAGTGATTCGCCCTGATATTCGCCCTGTGATTGATGCCGATCTGAAGCTGATGTATCGCATGGCGCGTATTGTTGCTAAAGCCACTCCAGAGACTAAGCGTCTTAAGCCTGTTGAAGTGGTGCGCGAATACGAAAAAACACTGATTGATGAATTAGATCTGCGCAGAGAAGCGGCTAACGCGATTCGTCTGCGTCGCAATTTTGAAGGCAGTGATGAACTGTACGTTCCTGAAATTATTAGCGATTTGAGTAATGAAACTGTCATGGTTTCTGAGCGAATATACGGCATTCAGGTTTCTGATGTAGAACGTCTGCGAGACAACGGCACCAATATGAAGTTGCTGGCTGAGCGTGGTGTAAGCGTATTTTTTACTCAGGTATTTCGCGACAGCTTCTTCCATGCTGACATGCATCCGGGCAACGTGTTTGTGAACCCTGAACATCCAGAAAATCCACAGTGGATTGGCTTGGACTGTGGCATCGTCGGCACGCTTAACAGCGAAGATAAACGTTACTTAGCGGAAAACTTCTTGGCTTTCTTTAACCGAGACTACCGCAAGGTTGCTGAGCTACATGTTGATTCTGGCTGGGTTCCTCACGACACTAATATTGACGAGTTTGAAGTTGCGATTCGTATTGTCTGTGAGCCAATTTTTGCCAAACCGCTGTGCGAAATTTCTTTTGGTCATGTACTGTTGAACCTGTTCAACACCGCGCGTCGATTTAATATGGAAGTGCAGCCACAGTTAGTATTGCTGCAGAAAACCCTGCTTTATGTTGAAGGGCTGGGTCGCCAACTTTATCCACAGCTTGACCTGTGGCAGACAGCGAAGCCATTCTTAGAAAAATGGATGATGAACCAAGTGGGACCGCAGGCGGTGATTAACGCCGTCAAAGAGCGAGCGCCATTTTGGGCAGAAAAATTGCCAGAACTACCAGAGCTGCTTTACGATAGCTTGCGTCAAGGTAAAGTGATGAATCAGCGCATTGAAAAGCTTTACCAAGGCTATAGAGAAACTAAGCGTCAGCAGTCTACAGGCAAGTTTTTATTTGGTATTGGCGCCACATTAGTCGTATGCTCGGCAATACTGGTCGCCAGTCACTTAGAGCAGCTAGCGGTGGGGAGTGCGATAGCAGGCTTCACATTTTGGCTGTTTAGTTGGCGGGCTTATCGTCAATAGACGTTAAACTATTGAAAGCATTATTAGTAAATAACCCCGAGGGATAAATAATGGGTGGTATCAGTATTTGGCAACTTCTTATCATTGCTGTGATCGTAATTCTGTTGTTTGGTACAAAGAAATTACGTGGCATCGGTGGTGATTTAGGTGGTGCAGTAAAAGGTTTCAAAAAGGCGATGGCTGAAGATGAAAAGCCAGAAGAGAAAGACGCTGACTTTGAACCAAAGAACTTGGAGCAACAAAAAACAACTGCTTCAACTGAAACCAAAAAAGACAAAGAGCAGGCGTAAAGAGTGTTCGATATCGGTTTTTGGGAGCTGGTATTAATTTCTGTTGTTGCTTTAGTTGTATTGGGTCCTGAACGTTTGCCACATGCTATTCGTAGTGTGACCAAGTTTATTGGTGCAGCGAAAAGCATGGCAAACAGTGTGAAAGATGAACTGGCTCATGAGCTGAAAGTGCAAGAGTTACAAGACAACTTGCGCAAAGCAGAGCAAATGGGCATGAAGAATCTTTCCCCGGAGTTGCAAGAATCCGTCAACAAGCTAAAGCAGGCGGCGCAAGATGTTCAGCGTCCTTATGCTGCATCGAACCATACGCAAACAGCGGATAATCCAGCCGCAACGGTCGCAGAAGCGGTAGATACATCGCAATCAATCAATGCTACTGCGCAAGCTCAGCCTCTGCCAACTGAGGAAGAGCGTAAATCGGCAGACAACAAAGCCGAGTAAATGATCAAGTGAAGAGCACCTGTGGCTCTTCACTTTCTGTTATATGATCTCAGTTATATGAGCTGTCACATGAGGTTCCAATGTCTTCTGTCGAACAGACACAGCCTTTAATTAGCCACCTTCTTGAGCTACGTAACCGCTTATTGCACAGCATTGCGGGCGTACTGGTTGTGTTTCTCGCTTTGATCTATTTCTCCGGTGACATTTACGAATTTGTCTCCAAACCATTGGTCGATCGCCTGCCGGAAGGTGCGACGATGATCGCAACGGATGTTGCATCGCCATTCTTTACGCCGTTAAAGCTGACGTTGATTGTTGCTGTGTTTCTGTCTGTCCCTTATATCCTGTATCAGGTATGGGCGTTTGTCGCTCCGGGCTTATATAAACACGAGCGTCGTTTAATTTTCCCTTTGCTCTTTTCTAGCTCGCTACTGTTTTATTGCGGTGTTGCCTTTGCTTATTTCGTGGTTTTCCCACTGGTATTTGGCTTCTTTACCGCTATCGCATTAGGTGGGGTGGAAATTGCAACCGACATTGCCAGCTATCTTGATTTCGTCTTAGCGCTGTTTTTAGCGTTTGGTATCGCGTTTGAAGTGCCGGTTGCTATTTGTTTGCTTTGTTGGACGGGGGCAACCACTCCTAAGTCTCTGGCAGCTAAGCGCCCGTATATCATAGTGGCAGCGTTTATCGTTGGTATGCTACTGACACCGCCAGATATGATTTCTCAGACATTGCTGGCAGTACCTATGTGCTTGCTGTTTGAAGTAGGATTGGTCTTTGCTCGTTTCTATACCAAGAAAGAAGCGGAAGAAGAGGAGCTGGAAGAGTAGCCTTCAATCCATTCTCGATATGATTTTAAAAAAGGAGCTTAGGCTCCTTTTCTGCTTTCTGCTTTCTGCTTTCTGCCTTTGTAATACCATTCGCTGCTCGCCGATGCTCAGTCTGATCATATTTTTATCTAGGATGGTATAAGCCTTGTCTGAGCAAAAGTCAGTGAATATCACAGTTTTACGATCTTGTTGCTTGTCGGTTGTTTTTTGAACAATAAGTTGATTTAAAACAATTGTGCTGCGATCTGCCTTCGCAATTAAATTACTTTCGTCTAATTATATAAGCGAATCCTAATCTACCAGGAAGGTATGTTCGGAATGAAAACTATAAATATTAGACACCTCTCGAATTGGTTATTGCTGCTGTTGGCGGCAATGACATCACTTGTTCATGCGTCAACGGCAGATCACAAAACCTTTGAGCAGTTGAATGGGCCTTTCCACAAGGCTCAGGAAGTCACCAAAGCGTGTTTGGAATGCCACACTCAGGCGGGTGAGCAAATTCAAGCTTCTACGCATTGGACTTGGGAGCACAAACAAACCAGTTCTGATGAGATTTACGGCAAGAAAAACGTCGTCAATAACTTCTGTATTTCAACCGCTTCCAACGAGCCTCGCTGTACCAGTTGCCACACGGGGTATGGTTGGAAAGACAATCAATTTGACTTCACTAAACAAGAGAGTATCGACTGTTTGGTTTGCCACGATCAATCTGGTCAATACCGTAAGTTTCCCACTGCAGCGGGTCATCCCAATTACGTCGACACTGAATGGCCTGTGGGCTCTGGAAAAATATTACCTGCGGTGGATTTAGCGAAATCAGCCCAAAGCGTGGCGACGCCAGAGGTGAAAAACTGTGGTAGCTGCCATTTCTTCGGTGGTGGTGGCGATGCCGTAAAACATGGCGATATGGATTCAAGCCTGAACACTGCTTCACCTGAACTCGATGTCCACCTCGCCAAAGATGGCGCAAACTTGAAATGTCAGGATTGCCATACCACCAGTGCGCACATTACTCAGGGTTCTCGCTACTCGATGAATGCAAAAGATACCTCTGGTATCGACATTCCCGGACATACTGACATGAGCCGTGCCACTTGTGAGTCTTGTCATAGTGCAGCGCCTCACCAAGGTTCACGTGAAGCCGTTCGCCTCAATCAGCATGCAGAAAATGTCGCTTGCCAGACTTGCCATATACCTGAGTTTGCCCGTGAGAAAGCGACGAAAACCTTCTGGGACTGGTCAACGGCGGGCGATAAGAAACGTCCAATGACCAAGGATGAATGGGGTAATCCACTTTATGATCCGAAAAAAGGCGACTTTGTCTGGCAAAAAAACGTCATTCCTGAGTATGCCTGCTTTAATGGCGAAATTGATTACACCACTGTCGGTGAAAAGGTTGTGCCTAATGCTGATGGTGTAATTGAGCTGACTAAAGTACAAGGCGTTTGTGGTGAGGAGGGCACACGTATTTGGCCGTTTAAAGTGATGAAAGGTAAACAGCCTTACGATGTGAAAAATCAGCTCATGATAACGCCGCACTTGTTTGGCAAAGATGACGCAGCTTATTGGAAGTCTTATGACTGGGTAGCCGCTGCTACGGCGGGTATGGCAGCAACAGGATTAGAGTTTGGTGGAGAGATGGCGTTCGTTGACACTGACTACCATTTCCCGATCACCCATATGGTTGCACCTGCAGAAAAAGCACTAGAGTGCCAAGACTGCCACAGTAAAGATGGACGAATGGCGAAGATTGCTGGTTTCTATATTCCCGGACGTGATGATGCTCTTGGTGGTAACAGCCAGTATTTGTGGTGGTTGGTCGCCTTGACTGTGCTCGGTGTTGCGTTACACGGTTTGCTAAGGTTCTTTGCTCGTCCACAAGGTAAGGAGTAGGTTATGCGTCATATGGTCTATAAACGCTTCGAACGCTTCTGGCATTGGGCGCAAAGCTTACTCATTATCGCGATGATAGCGACCGGATTTGAGATTCATGGCTCTTACCAGTGGTTAGGTTTCGAAGATGCGTTGTTCTGGCATGAATGGTGCGCCGTCACACTGATCGTACTGTGGTTGTTTGCCATTTTCTGGCATTTCACAACGGGTGAATGGCGGCAGTATATTCCAACCACTGACAAGCTTTCAGACGTGGTCAGTTTTTATATTCGCGGTATTTTTCTCGGGCAAACTCATCCGTATAGAGCAACCCCAGAACGTAAACACAACCCATTGCAGCGCTTTTTCTATCTGGGCTTTAAGCTGATATTAGCACCGTTGATTTGGGTAACTGGTGCGCTGTTATTACTTCATCCATTTGGAATTGAAGTTATTCCATTGGGCGCTTTGTCTGGATTGCATTTGTTGGTGGCGTTCTTATTTGTGGTGTTCCTGATTGGGCATGTCTATATGACTACCACAGGCCCAACCCCCACCAGTCATATCAAAACCATGATTACCGGCTATGAGGAGGAACATTAATTTAAGGTGATTAATACCATTCTGGATAATTTCCTGATCAGTGAATAGGCGTCGATAAGCAAACCCTCCGAGCCATGGATGGCTCGGCGGAACTTCAGGGACGAATGAAAGCGCGTTTGCGTTTGACGCCTATTCGTTGTTCTACCTATGCTCAGTCTGATCATATTTTTATCTAAAGATTGAACAGCTTTTGGGCGTTCAATGTGGTGAGAGTGTCGACTTCTTCAATTGTCATATCGCGAAGTTCTGCGACTCGTTTAGCAACGAGTTGGGTATACGCAGGTTCATTGCGTTTACCACGATGGGGAGCCGGTGCTAGGTAAGGACAGTCGGTTTCCAAAATTGCGTAGTTGAGATCCAAATAAGGAATTACCTTATCCATACCACCGTTTTTAAAGGTAGAAACACCACCTAAACCAAGATGAAAGCCCAAATCGTTGATCGCTTTGGCTTCTTCTACACTGCCACCGAAACAGTGGAATACGCCGCGCAGAGAACCATCTTGCTCCTGACGCAACAGAGTTAAGGTTTCTTCAATTGAATCGCGAGTATGAATCACTACTGGTAGATCCATCTCTTTTGCCCAGTTCAGCTGAGTGACAAATGCCATCTCTTGCTCTGCTCGGTAGGTTTTATCCCAGTAAAGATCGATACCTATTTCACCAACCGCGATGAAATTGTGTTTATCGAACCATGCACGAATGGTTTCCAGAGTCTGATTTACGTTGGCGTCCACATAGCACGGATGAAGCCCCATCATAGAACGGCAAATCTCAGGATAGGCGGCTTCTGTTGCCAGCATAGGCTCAATGGATTCCAAATCGATGTTTGGCAGCAAAATTTGCTTGATACCTTGTGCTAAAGCGCGTTGAACGACGTCATCTCTGTCTTGGTCAAATTCGCTGGCATAGATATGGGCATGGGTATCAATCATGGTGTTGTCTCGTAAATTCTGTTTGTCGGCAGTATACGTGAGTGTGAGCATCGGGTCATTTTTTGTATTTTTACTTAAAGGCTCTAGCACCAGAGTTTGAGAGTGATATGATTTCGCCAGAACCTGTTCCACTCGCAGTGCTTTTTTTATAAGCGCCTTCTATGTTAGTGAATGGGGCATCTACACATTAAATAAAGTCTGAACCTATGAATCAGACAGACCAAGAAGGAGAGTAGAGTGTCAGTATCCATCCAAGGCCAGTTCCCTGGTCGTCGTCTACGCCGCTTACGTAAACACGATTTTTCTCGTCGCCTAGTGGCAGAAAACAAGCTTTCGGTAAATGACCTGATTTACCCAATGTTTGTTTTGATGGGCAAAGATCGTCGTGAAGCGATTGAATCTATGCCGGGAATTGAACGTCTGTCTATCGATCTATTATTGGAAGAGGCACAGTATCTAGCAAACCTTGGGGTTCCTGCTATCGCTCTGTTCCCAGTGGTTAACCAAGATGCAAAAAGTTTAGACGCAGCGGAAGCATACAATCCTGACGGTTTAGTGCAGCGTGCGGTTCGCTTGCTCAAAGAACACGTTCCGCAAATGGGTGTGATCACTGATGTGGCGCTCGACCCATATACCACTCACGGTCAAGACGGCATTATTGATGACACTGGTTATGTGATGAACGATGAGACTACTGAAGTTCTTATCAAGCAAGCTCTATCACACGCACAAGCGGGCGCGGATGTGGTTGCGCCATCAGATATGATGGACGGCCGAATTGGCAAAATTCGCGAAGCTCTGGAAGAAGCGGGTTACATCCATACTCAAATCATGGCGTACTCTGCGAAATACGCTTCTTGTTACTACGGTCCTTTCCGTGATGCGGTCGGCTCTGCGAGCAACCTAAAAGGTGGCAACAAGAAAAACTACCAAATGGACCCAGCTAATAGCGATGAAGCGATTCACGAAGTGGCGATGGACGTTAATGAAGGCGCAGATATGGTGATGGTTAAACCGGGTATGCCATATTTGGATATCGTTCGCCGCGTGAAGACCGAGCTGCAAGTTCCGACTTTTGCTTACCAAGTATCTGGCGAATACGCGATGCACAAAGCCGCGATTCTCAATGGCTGGTTATCAGAGAAAGACACAGTGATGGAATCACTACTGTGCTTCAAGCGCGCAGGAGCAGACGGTATTTTGACTTACTTTGCAAAAGATGTAGCTCAGTGGTTAGCAGAAGAAAATGCGCAAGCCGCTCAGTTTCTAAAATAAACCAGAAGACGAACAAGTCACTAAAGGTGGACCATTAACCCTGTCTCTTCGCCACAAATAGATAAAGCATTGTTCTTTTGGTTCTCCCCCTCAGATGAGGGGGAGTTAGAGGGGGTTGAAGTCCACTGAACTTATTCATCATTGCAGTGTTAATTAAGTGCGGTGAAAGCAACCCCACCCAGCCTCCCCTTGAAAAGGGGAGGAGAATATTTCCCGTTCAAAAGGGAAGCTGTAAAGATTTGTGACTAAAGGCTGGCATTTGACCAGCCTTTTCTTTTTGAACTCAATTTAAGGAAACATTAATGAAGATACGCGAAGGCAGTTTGTCTGAAGTCGTTAAGGTTGTGACTGAAATTGAAGAGTTCATTGTTAAGGAAAACGAACAAAGTTTGGCACAGCGATTGGATGGTAAGCGTCATTTAATTTTGGTCGCGGAGCAGCAAGGCAAAATTTTGGGATTTAAAATCGGCTATGAGTTGGATTCTGAGACCTTCTACAGCTGGTTTGGTGGCGTTTCCCCTAAAGCACGCAATATGGGATTGGCTCAAAAGTTACTCGACGAACAGGAAAAGTGGGTGATTGATAAGAAATATCAACAGCTTAAAGTGAAATCTCGTAATCAGTTTCCTGCTATGTTGAGGCTGCTATTGAGAAATCATTACCTGATTGAAAGCTTTGAACCCTATGAGCCTTTATTGGAAAGTCGTATTCACTTTGTGAAGCAGTTAAAAAATAAATGAGATTTTTTCTCATTTGGGTGTTGACAGTTAAATGAGAATCATTATTATTAACTTTGTCTTAGGGAATGAGTGAATTTCATAAGGATGTGAACGACCTGCTTTTTTGAATTTTTGGATAAGCAGTGAATGAGCAACCAAACGAACGAACCTGTTCTTTTTGACACGACATTGCTCACATTGCTTCCAGTGTAATTTTTAAGCTTTATGGTAGTGCTGAACGTTGTAATTCAGGCTGACCTTATATCGCTAGGCGACATCAAACGATGTCGCTTTTTTTATGCCCATTCGCTGTTCTACCGATGCCGATGCTCAGTCTGACCATATTTTTATCTAGGCTGGTGTTATCCACCGTTATTCACGGGTGGCTTTGCGATCCTATATTTTTCTGTTTTGCTGATGATGTATAGCGACAAGTTTTTCAATCCGGTAATGAACGAGATTTTCCACCGTCAGAAAAATCCTCAAATGTAAGATTTCTGTGTCAGTGTATGAAAATTCATCATTCATTTTGGATCTAGATCCCAAGGTGACTAAAAGGACACCGAGTGTCTTTTCCACAATTGATGATCGGGGAATGATCGTGTTTTAAAAGTTAGATCTTTTATTTTTTAATTATAAAACAATATGTTAATTGTTGTTTGGTAACTGTTTTTTAATGGTTAATAACCAGTGGATAAAATCTATGAACAGAGTTATCCACAGAATTATTTGCATGTTGATGAGTAATTAAACGAAAGAGTGAAGTTGAGCTTGCAAGGTAGCATAGAATCCTGAACACAGTCGTGGCATCCTAGTCGCCAATTGTTTCTCATTGGACTAGCAACACTATGGCTCGCATTCCTGATAACCCGTTAATTTTGATCGACGGTTCTTCTTATTTATATCGCGCATTCCACGCTTATCCAGGCACCATGAGTAATGGAGATATTCCAACTAACGCTGTTTACGGCGTAGTGAATATGGTTCGTTCTATGATGCGTCAATTTGCTTCTGATCGTATTGCCGTTATTTTTGATGCCAAAGGCAAAACGTTCCGTGATGAAATGTTCCCTGAATATAAAGCGCATCGTCCGCCAATGCCGGATGATTTGCGCTGCCAGATTGAACCACTACACAACATTATCCGAGCGATGGGTTTACCACTTCTTTCTATTGAAGGTGTAGAAGCGGATGACGTTATCGGCACATTGGCGTATCAGGCTTCACAAGCAGGCATGCCGGTACTTATTAGTACTGGTGATAAAGATATGGCTCAGTTGGTGGATGATAACGTTACGCTCATCAACACCATGACTAATGTGGTGATGGACAGAGATGGCGTGATTGAAAAGTTTGGTATTCCGCCGGAACTGATTATCGACTACCTCGCGCTGATGGGCGATAAAGTCGATAACATTCCGGGTGTACCGGGTGTCGGTGATAAAACGGCGACGGCGTTGTTGCAAGGCATCGGTGGTCTGGATGCTCTCTATGAGAACTTAGATAAGATTGCAGACTTGGGTTTCCGTGGCTCTAAGACCATGGCACAAAAACTCGAAGACAACCGCGACAATGCGTATATGTCTTATAAGCTGGCAACCATTAAGCTCGATGTTGAGTTAGAAAACACACCTGAATCGCTACACAAGCAAACTCCAGATCGCGATGCTCTGATTGAACTGTACGGCAAAATGGCATTCAAATCTTGGTTATCTGAGCTGCTAGAAGGTGGTACAGGTGTCGTTGAAGCGGTAGAGAAAAGCGGTGATACCGCATCTGTTGGTTCTGCAACTGCTTCTGCTCCTGAAGCTGATACCTCTGCGGTGAAAATCGACCGTAGCCAATATCAAACCATTCTTGACCAAGACACTTTCAATGTGTGGCTGGATAAGCTGCAATCTTCAGAGCTGTTTGCTTTTGATACAGAAACCGACAGCCTAGATTACATGGTGGCAAACTTAGTCGGCGTCTCTTTTGCGGTAGCAGAAGGCGAGGCGGCATATGTTCCTGTTGCTCACGATTATCTGGATGCACCACAGCAGCTAAGCCGTGACTGGGTACTAGAACAACTAAAACCGATTTTAGAAGATGAGTCGAAACATAAAGTTGGCCAGAACCTAAAATACGATGCGAGCGTACTTGCTCGTTATGGTATTGAAATGCGCGGAATTGCGCATGACACTATGCTGGCGTCTTACGTTTATAACAGCGTGGGCGGAAAGCACGATATGGACAGCCTGGCACTGCGCTTTATGCAGCATAGCTGTATCTCGTTTGAACAAGTGGCGGGCAAAGGCAAAAATCAACTAACGTTCAACCAGATCGATTTAGAGCAAGCGGCACCCTATGCCGCTGAAGATGCGGATGTCACTCTGCGTCTACACAATCGTTTATGGAAACTGATTGAGCAAGATGAAAAGCTGCTTCCTATCTACCGTGATATCGAGATGCCACTGGTGCCTGTGATTTCACGTATTGAACGTACGGGCGTGTTGATTAATGACATGCTGCTTGGTTCTCAGTCACAAGAAATCGCTCTACGCCTTGATGAGCTAGAGAAGAAAGCGTTTGAAATTGCAGGTCAAGAGTTCAACCTCAGTTCGCCAAAACAGCTACAAACTATTTTTTTCGAGCAAATGAAATTGCCGGTTGTGAAGAAAACGCCTTCTGGCACGCCATCAACCAACGAAGAAGTGCTGCAAGAGCTGGCATTGGATTACCCGCTACCGGCTGTGATTTTGGAATATCGTGGTTTGGCTAAGCTGAAATCGACTTACACCGATAAGCTGCCAAAGATGATCAACCCGACGACTGGTCGTGTACATACGTCTTATCATCAGGCAGTGACTGCGACTGGTCGTTTGTCTTCCACCGATCCTAACTTACAGAACATTCCAATTCGTAACGAGGAAGGACGCCGCATTCGCCAAGCGTTCATTGCTCCACATGGTTGGAAAATCATGGCCGTCGACTACTCGCAAATCGAACTGCGTATCATGGCGCATCTGTCGGGTGACAAAGCGTTATTGGAAGCGTTCCAACAAGGTAAAGATATCCACGCTGCTACCGCTGCAGAGATCTTAGGGATCCGCATCGACCAGGTGACCAGCGAACAGCGTCGCCGAGCGAAAGCGGTTAACTTCGGTTTGATCTACGGTATGAGCGCCTTTGGTTTGGCTAAACAGCTCGGTATTCCTCGTGGTGAAGCACAAACCTATATGGATAAATACTTTGAGCGTTACCCTGGCGTCATGCAGTACATGGAAGATACACGTAGTGCCGCTTCTGAGCAGGGATATGTAGAAACCATCTTTGGTCGTCGCCTTCATTTACCGGAAATCACTTCTCGTAATGCTATGCGTCGCAAAGCGGCGGAGCGTGCGGCGATTAACGCACCGATGCAAGGTACGGCTGCTGACATCATTAAGAAAGCGATGTTGTCTGTTGATAAATGGATCCGTGAAGAGGGCGCTGGTCGCGTTAAATTGCTGATGCAAGTACACGATGAACTGGTGTTTGAAGTGGAAGAGACGGCTTTATCCGAAATTGAAAGTAAAGTACGAGAATTGATGGAGTCGGCGGCTTCTCTCCAAGTGCCACTGGTTGCTGAAGCAGGGCATGGTGACAACTGGGATCAGGCACACTAATCACACCGTTCTGCCCTGTAAACGAGATAAATACGAGCCAGCGCACAATTGCTGGCTTTATTTTTATCCGTAAAAAAATAAACGCAATTCAAGCGTTTATGTTGCTTAATAAAAAGTTAATGAAAAAAAATTACAAAAACGGTTTTCATTTCTGACCAATTGTTGTACATTAACTTCCGTAGGGTACAGAGGTAAGATGTTCTATCTTTCAGACCTTTTGTTTCACGTTATTGGATTAGGCTGATTCAGCCGCCCCAGTCTCCTTTTGACTGGGGCGTTTTTTCTTGTGCGCTAGAAAAAAATTTCTCCTGCAAAATCTCCCATCTTGTTTCAAACATCTTTGATATTTTTCGCGCTGTAGTGCCCACTGATGGCTCTCTGTTTTATGAATCCTAATGTCAGTTCTGTAATTTTATATCAGCATTAGATGCACTTATTTTTAGAGCAATAATTCTATTAATGAAAACGTAACTAACTGAAAAACAATAATATAGAAAGGTATGCGAGGCGGAAGGTAGTTTTCGTGATCAAGCTATATTGTATTTGATAGAGGATTGATGAATTCTAAGCCACATAATAATAATGAATATCTTAGACTCTCTCCGTTTCCCCACTTAGGTGGGGATTTTTATTTCTGCTATTTTTAACTATGACCAAATCTAATACCATTCTGGAAAATTTCCTGATCAGTGAATGGGCGTCAATAAGCAAACCCTCCGAGCCATGGATGGCTCGGCGGAGCTTCAGGGACGAATGAATGCGCGTGTGCGTTTGACGCCCATTCGCTGTTCTACCGATGCTCAGTCTGATCATATTTTTATCTAGGATGGTATAAAGCATAAAAAAGCCCTACCAACAAATGGCAGGGCTGATTTGAATCTGATTAAACGCTTGTTATTTATTCTTGTTCTGAATCTTGTTGCTCGTCTTCAAACACTTCTTCTACAAGTTGTTCAGCTAGGGCTGGCGCAAACCACGTATCAAGTTTGGCGCGCAGAATGTCGACACCAATACCGCTTAATGATGAGAAACCATCAACACTCACTTCGCCGCCAAACTCTTTTGCATCATTACGGATTTTCAGAATTTGAGCTTTACGAGCGCCGCTCTTTAGTTTGTCTGCTTTAGTCAGTAACACCTGAACAGGGATACCACACTCCACAGCCCACACGATCAGTTGTTGGTCGAGGTCTTTCATCGGATGGCGGATATCCATCAGAACGACGAGTCCTTTGAGGCATTGACGCTTTTGCAGATACTCACCCAACGATTGTTGCCACTTCTTCTTCATCTCGAGCGGAACTTGGGCAAATCCATAGCCTGGTAAGTCAACAATGTGGCAACCTTCGGTCACTTTAAACAAGTTAATTAATTGAGTTCGTCCTGGGGTTTTACTGGTTTTCGCTAGGTTCTTCTGATTGGTTAATCGGTTGAGAGAACTAGATTTGCCAGCGTTTGAGCGTCCTGCAAACGCAATTTCGATACCTTCGTCAGCTGGAAGATGGCGAATGTCTGGTGCACTGGTAATGAAATGCGTGTTTTGATAATGAATTTTTACGCTCACTGTTAACTCCATCTCGACTTTGTGTAGTCGATTGATTACTTTTTTGTGAAATTGTGTAAAATAACCGTGCTCGGCATAAGGTCGCCAATTGTACCACAGTGGTACTGGAAGCTTGATTATTATAAATGGAATGTCATGAATAAATTAGCGCTAATATTGAGTCTTTTAGCCAGCTGCTCCGTATGGGCCCAAGGCAGCATAGAAGCTGGCAAAGCAAAATCCGAAACGTGTGTTGCCTGTCACGGTGCTGATGGCAACAGTCTAATTACAACTTACCCTAAACTCGCTGGCCAACACGCTAAGTATATTGAGAAACAACTTAAAGATCTCAAACTTGGTGCAAGTAGTGCTGGTAAACAAGGCCGTTACGACCCTGTGATGAGCGCTATGGCGATGCCACTTAGCGACGAAGACATGTCTGACTTGGCCGCTTACTTCTCTTCACTCCCTATTTCTTCTAACTCTACACCTGAAGACGTAGTAAGCACTGGTAAAGCATTATACACAGCAGGTGATGCATCTCGCGGACTCACCGCTTGTATCGCATGTCACGGCCCTCGTGGTAATGGCACCGAACTTTCAGGGTTCCCTAAGATTTCTGGTCAACATGCTGATTATGTGAAAGCTCAGTTGCTGAAATTCCGCGATGATTCTCGTGGTAATGACATGAACGCTATGATGCGTGATGTTGCTAAAAAGTTAACTGATGCTGACATCGACACTTTGTCCAAATATGTTGGTGGTCTGCACTAACTGTTGGTTTTACGCTAACCGATTGTCTGCACTAACAAGGCCTAGCCAAGTTCGAGTAATGTTGTAAACAACCCCGGATTCAACTCCGGGGTTGTTGCATTTTGGGGCAAATATTTTCTTTGGGTTGACTCGCCAAAGTATCCATAGATCAGAAATGACTGATGAGTTTGTGAGATATTTGCCATTCAACATACTTTTCCAATTATTAACTAATATTTAACTATTTGATTTATATAAGTGTTGGTGCGTTAGTAGAAAATTGGTTTAAAAATTAGACCTAGATCCATTGTTTCAGCGCTTCATAGGCGTAAAGTTCTGACGTCGGCAAGATGCTGACAGAGGATATCAGACCATGAAGGTCTCCAAGGAGCAGGTAGGGATAACTTGCAATCCGGTAAGGGACAGACAATAAGTAGGATGCTTATTGGGATAGGGATGGTCACCTCGTCTAAAGGTAAGACAGTGTAAAGGATCGAGCAAAGGAACGCTTTGCTACAGGAAGTAACGCTTAAAAAGCAAATATATGCTATTAAAGTAGCGGTAAATGCTATTAAAGGTAGCAATAAAAAGGAAAGCCAAAATTCATCAGGATGATGACAAAACACACTTTTTGGCAGGGAACGCGCTAAAAACAAATGGAATATTGGTGTACCAAATAGGTACGACCCCATTTTGTCACACACGTGACGACTTAGAAAGCGATAGGTAAACCTATCGCTTTTTTTATTTTTAACTAAATTGTTGAAAAAATGTTCGTCTACACTCCACTCTGACGTCAGTTTCTGGTATGTTTCGCATCCCCCGTTAAAGGATGCCGAAATGCACAACTGCCCTCTATGTCGCTGCCCTTTATGCAATGACGATAAAACCGATGCGTATTTTGAAGATAAGCATCGTGAGTATCTTCAATGCCAGACATGTCAGTTGGTATTTGTTAACCCGCAGCACCGTTTAAGTGCTGAGCGTGAAAAAGCGTTTTATGACTTACACGAAAATGATCCGAACGATGCAGGCTATCGTCGCTTTTTATCTCGTGTATGTGATCCTATGCTTGAAAGACTGGCTCCAGAATCGAAAGGGTTAGATTTTGGCTGTGGCCCAGGGCCAACCCTCTCTTTGATGCTAGAAGAAGCAGGTCACAATGTGGCGTTGTACGATATCTTCTTCCATCCAAATGAGCAGGCGCTACAGACGAAATACGATTTTATGACTGCCACCGAGGTGATTGAACATCTTCATCACCCAGATGCGGTGTGGCAGCAATGGTTGAATCTGGTTAAACCCGGAGGCTGGATTGGTCTAATGACCAAAATGGTAAAAGACAAAGACGCTTTTGCTAGCTGGCACTACAAGAATGACCTCACGCATGTGATCTTCTTCAGTCGCGCCACGTTCCAGTTTTTGGCCGAGCGAGATAAGCTCGAACTTGAATTTATAGGCAACGATGTAATTTTGCTGAGGAAACCCCAGTAATGTCTAGAGAAAAGAAAACTTCCACCGGTATTAACGGCGATCTCGTTTTCGCACGTAAACATAACCGTAAGAGTGACGACGTTGAAGGTCGTGAGCGCAAGAAAGCGAAGAAACACAAAGGATTGAAAAGTGGTACTCGCCACTCTGAAGGAAAACAAAAAACCGAACGCGCAGCGGCACAAGCTCGTGACCCGCGTTTAGGCAGCAAGAAAAAGATTCCTTTGATTGTTGATGCTAAGAAGCCAACCAAACAAGAGCGTCGTGTTTCTGCTGAGAAAGAGCTAGAAATGCTAGAAAACGATGCGCAACTAAACGTGTTGCTTGATCGTATCGACAACGGCGAGAAGCTTGGTGCTGGTCTACAGAAATATGTCGATGAGAAACTGGATCGCATTGAAATCTTGATGAAGCAACTTGGCATCTACGAAGATGAGCTTGACGCTGAAGAAGAGCAAGACGAACCTGTTAATAAAGAGCCAGCGGTTAAAGCGACCAAACGTCAGCCAAAAACAGATGATGATTACTTGTCTGAGTTCGAAAACATGGACATGAACGAGTACAAAGGATAAGGACTTCGAATGAACGTAACCCTATTAGTAATAGTTGGCGCTGCGATCATTTTGGGCCTGGCATCTTATGCTGGCTACCTTCTGCTGCAACTGAAAAAGCAAAAAACGTTGCAGCAGCAACATCAGTTTTTGGCGATTGAAAAGCGCAATGCCAACATCTTTGAGAGCGTAAACATACTGTGTATGGCCGGAATACAAGGGCAGTGTGATCTGTCGGAAATCAGTATTCGCGTCTACAACATTATGGATTATGTACAAGGTGAAGCGCGTGTGGATTTCGATGCGGAATATCCAGCGATCTCTGAGCTTTATCATATCGTTAAAGATATGCCTCGCGGTGAAGCGCGTCAGGGTATGGCTAAGCAAGAGCGCATGAAACACAATCTTACTCGTCAGAAAGCTGAAGGTCGCTTGAATGACACCATCATTGAAGAACTGCATGCGTTGAAAAAACGTGTTCAGCCACTGAATAATCAAATTGCCATTCAAATGGTGTGATAAATAATTCTTCTGCTAGTAAGTGATCGAGCTAGCAGATTCGAACATTTTGTTGCTAAATTCTATTTTGCTGCCCGACGCTTTTCATACCGTGTGGCAAAATGCACCTATTCAGAACAGGTCAACAGACTGAGATTAGGTCAACAGACCCTAAATAACGGAAAGAGTCACTATGTCGTCGCAAGTCGTACCGAGTCAGCAGATCGTTTGGGATCAGGCTGTTTTAGACAAGTACAACTACTCTGGGCCTCGCTACACGTCTTATCCTACTGCAGTAGAGTTTCATGAAGCTTTTACCATTGCAGATTTCGATAGGGCTTGTGCGCAGTACCCGGAGCGACCGCTATCGCTTTACGTTCATATCCCATTTTGCCACAAGCTTTGCTACTACTGTGGCTGTAATAAAGTGATAACTCGCCATTCGCATAAAGCGGACGAGTATCTGGACATCCTTGCCCACGAGATTCAGCAGCGCGCGTCATTGCTGCAAGGCCGTCGAGTCACTCAGCTGCATTTTGGTGGCGGTACGCCAACATTTCTGACTAACAAACAAATTACCCGCTTAATGACTCTGTTACGCAGCGAATTCTTCTTTGAAGATGATGCAGAAATCAGTATCGAAGTTGACCCGCGTGAGATTGAGCTGAGCGTTCTTGACCATTTGAGAAGTGAAGGTTTCAACCGTCTCAGTATCGGTGTGCAAGACTTCAACAAAGAAGTTCAAGCGTTGGTGAACCGTGAGCAAGATGAAGAATTCATTGTTCAGCTGGTTGAACGAGCGAAAACATTGGGTTTCCGTTCCACCAATCTCGATCTGATCTATGGTTTGCCTAAGCAAACATTAGCGACGTTTAGCCAAACGCTAGAAAAAGTGTTGGAGATGAAACCGGGTCGCTTGTCGGTGTTTAACTACGCACACATGCCGCAGTTGTTTGCTGCTCAGCGTAAGATTAAAGACGCTGATTTGCCGTCAGCCGATGAGAAAATGGCTATTCTTCAGTATTCCATTTCAACCTTGACTGATGCGGGCTATCAATTTATCGGTATGGACCACTTTGCACTACCAGATGACGAGCTGGCGATTGCTCAGCGCAACGGAATATTGCATCGCAATTTCCAAGGCTATACCACGCAAGGTGAATGTGATTTAGTCGGTTTTGGTGTGTCTGCGATTTCTATGATTGGCGATGCTTACGCACAGAACCAAAAAGAGCTGAAAAAGTACTACCAGCAAGTCATTGAGATGCGCCATGCTTTATGGAAAGGAGTGAGTCTTGATAGTGATGACTTACTGCGTCGTGAAGTAATTAAGCAGCTGATTTGTAATTTCAAGCTTGATAAACGCGTGATTGAACAGCAGTTTGGTGTGCGTTTCCATCAATACTTTAAGCATGATTTAGCTTTGCTACAGACCTTTATTAATGACCAACTAGTAGTAGTGGATGACAAGTATATTGAAGTCACCCCACGTGGTCGTCTGCTGATCCGTAATATTTGTATGTGTTTTGACAAGTATTTGCGTGAACGTGCACGTCAGCAACAATTCTCTCGTGTGATATAGCGCTTATTGGAAAACTATATTAAAAAAGCCAGCGAATAAGCTGGCTTTTTACTTTCATCAATTCGGTGAAAAAGGTAACTGACCTTATCTGAAATTAATTTGCTTCTAAGAGGCTTAGAGCTTTTCTCGTTACATCGTGCGCGGCATGAGTCAGGTTCTGGTGCTGTAGCGCATCGGCTAAGTAGGCGTAGTCAGAAACATTCGAGCGTAAAGACAAGGCTTGTTCCAAGTGCTCCTGAGCCTGTTTCCACTCTTGTTCACGTACATATAATTGCCCAATTGCGCTGTGAGCTTCTGCATTGCGGGCATCTCGGCGTAGTGCCTCTTTGAGCATCACAATAGCTGGGTAGCGGTCGCTAAGATTGAGTTCTGGGATCAGCGCATACAGTTCAGGAGTTGCCTGCTTTTTCAGGTTCTCTTTGATTAAGGTAAACGCCTCATTATCGGCTTTACGTTTAATCAACTGCTGAATCAAAGCGGTAACCAGTGCAGGTTCAGCTTTGAGCTTTCTCGCCAAACCATTCCAATGTGCTAGCAAACCTTCAGTGCCTTTCTGGCTCGCAATGGCTTCTAAAGCACCACATTGCGCGGTCAAGGTGAGTTTTTCGGCTTCTGTTTCTGTTAAGCGTTTCGCTTTGACTAGTTTAGGCAGAAGATCGAGCAGCGGCTGCCACTCTTTGTTGTGTAGATAAGTCTGCTTGAGCAAGTTTAAGATGATGGTGTTGTCTGGATGCTGACGTTGTAAGGAATCCAGCGTTTGCGTTGCTTTGTCATACTCGCCATCGCCAATCTGCTGCTTAGCTCTAGTCAGCTCCACCGCTAATGTCGCATTCTCTTGCTTCGCAGCCAGCTCTAAGTAGTGATCGCGTTTTTTTCGGTCACCCATGCCATTAGCAGCTTCAGATGCGACTAGATAGCAGAGCAGAGGCATGTCGTGGTGGCTAGCCCAACGCGTGACTTTTTTCTCAGCCTGCTTCCAATCGCCTTCGAGAAGTTTGATTATCGCTTGGTTGGTATAACGACGAGAACGACGAAGTTTACGAATACTGAACCAGTTCCAGGTATTAAAGCTCATGTAGAAGAACTTCTTCACCACAAACTCAAGCGCGAACAGGGCAGCCAGGGCACCGATAATAAATATAACCAGTGTTGTGACGCTCATTTCAATGGTAGTGTTCGCTATCGAGATTAATACATAGCCTTGTTGTCCGGAGTATTGCGTGCCGATAAACAGCCCTGCGCCAAGGACAACAAAAAGAAAGATCAAACGAATCATTCTTTATCCTCCTGAATAACGGAAGAGACCTCACGACGTAAGCGCTCGCTAATCACATCAGCCAACTGCTTCTGCGTTTCCAGCTTGACTGGGTAATCCACTTGAACCTTTTGTTCTGCCAGTTTCGCCAGCGTGGACTGGAAAGCTTTTACCGTGTTGTCATTTTGATTAAAGAAGGACGTTGACCACTCTTGCGCTGTTTTTAAGGCTGTGGTGTAGATCTCTTGCTGTTCGACATAAACCGACTTAATCGCCGTTTCCAATTTCGCCTTCACATTCTCTTTAAGATAGAAATGTTGCTGCGGTGAAAGCAGGGGAATCACGTTACCATCGCGGGTGCGGAAAGTAATGAAGTTATCTGAGAAGTCTTTCAGCGACGTCATCAAATTGTCTTTCCAGTTATTGATGTCCTCAGAGACCACTTGTTGGGTCTCTTGCGGTGCTTCTGGCAAAATCGCGTTTGCCAACGGTAGGGCATCGACTTGTTGCTGCAAGCTAGTCAAACGAAGAACGAGGCCATCACGGTCAACCAGTGGCACCGTTTTTAATTGCGTAATGTCATTTGCCATCGCTTTACGTAGCGGGGTTAAACTTGGGTCATTGAGTGACGCAATTCGCTGATCGGCACTTTCCATCAACTGGGTTGCGCTTTCGACATCACGTTCAATGAACAACTTTCGTCCGGCAAGCTTAACCAAGTAATCGGCTTCAGCCAGTAGCCAATCATTCGGTCGACGACCTTTTATATCTGCCATGGCTAGCTGCAAGCTCTTAATGCTTGCTTGTTGCTGCTCAAGTACCGTTTCTGCGCGATGAGTAATTTCAGTGGCTTTCGCTGTCGCTTGTTGTGTTGCTTCAGCAAGCTGAGTATCAACGGTGCTACGTGTCTGATTCAGCTCGGCGCGCAGTGCTGCAATTTGTGCTTCGTATTGAGTTTGTTGCTGTTGCATTTGCATCGCAAGACCGCCACCAAGCAAAACAGCAAGTACAATCGCTACCGTTGCCAGTTTTGTCCCTTTCTTGCTTTGCTTTTCCAATTTATTCAGTTGCTCAACGTTGGATGCTGAGATGTTTTTCACTGGTGTAGGTTCCGTTGGTTTCATTTCAGGAGAAGCTTCTTTAATTGGTGCGGTTTGCACTTTAGGTTGTGCTTCTTTTGAGTCCGTATTTGACGACATTGAATCTGACGAAATAGGGTCTGACGGAGTAACAGTAGGAGCAGCAGTAGAAAGTGTTTCTTGGTTTTGTTCCGGTTCTGTTTGCGGATTATCTTTTTTACTTGTCATTGCTGAGTGTCCTGTTTGTTATGGCTGGAGAGCGGCCACTAAATCTGGGTTCGCTGCACTGCGAGTAACAACGATGTGTTCAAAGCCCATTGTTTTTGCATCTTTGGCGATACGTTCGCTTGGTACTAATAGTTTCAACTGACAAGCCCATTGTGCAGTGTGGCTATCAAGTTGTGACATAAAAAAAGCCAGTTGATGACCACTGGTGATAATCAGAGTATCAACCTGTGCCTGTTGCCATTGTTGTGAAGAGAGGTTGGCATTAAACGGCAAGTCCCTTCGTTGATACACTTCTTTATAAGTCACAACAGCGCCGCGCTCATTAAGCGTTTCATGGATCAGTTCTCGCCCGCCGTTTCCGCGTAGAATAATAATCTTCTGACCCGATATGTCCTGCAATTCTGCCAGTTCAAGCAGATGCTCGCTGTCACTGACTTGAGGGTAGTTTACTGATTGTCCAGTTACTTTGCTTAAAAGGTGTGCTGTTTTTTGACCAACGGCAAGGTATCTTGTTGATGTTGACCAATTTGATTGCTGCTGTCTCAAATATTGGTCACTAAATTCAACCGCATGCTGGCTAACTGCAATGATGGTATCACATCGGTGTATGTCGGGAAGAAGATCAGACAGACCAGAACCTGCCTCAATGGTGATCAGAGGATGGTGCAGGGCGGTAATGCCCTGCTCATTGAGTTGCTGGCACAACTCTATGCCTTGCGCCTCAGGGCGCGTTACCAGTACCACCATCTTATTCCGTCGCCTTTTATTTCACTGATAACGTTAATCTAACTGCTGAGTGTTATTCTAACTACAGAGTGTTATTCGTGTTCAGCGTACAGCTTAGTCAGAATCTCTTTTGCACCTTGATCTAACAGTTGGTGAGCGAGTTCTACACCTAGCTGCTCTGCATCTTGGCGAGCGCCGCGGATTTCACCTCGAACGATGGTAGAACCGTCCGGTTCGCCGACTAACGCTCGTAGCCAAATATCATCACCTTCAAGCAGCGCATAGCTACCGATTGGTACCTGACAACCACCTTCTAAAGTCAGGTTCATTGCTCGTTCACATTTTACGCGATCCGCGGTGTCGGCATGGTTCAGCGGTGCCAACAGTGTTAGCAAACGTTCGTCATCCAGACGACACTCAATACCTACCGCGCCTTGGCCTACGGCTGGCAGTGACTGTTCTGGCTCAATGAAACTGCGAATTCTCTCTTCCAGTTCAAGGCGTTTTAAACCTGCCGCAGCAAGAATAATGGCATCATATTCACCGGCATCAAGTTTGCCTAAACGGGTACCGACATTGCCACGAAGCTCTTTGATCACGAGATCTGGACGAGCTTCTTTCAACTGACATTGACGGCGTAAGCTACAGGTACCAACAACGGCACCTTGTGGCAGTTCATCAATAGTGGTGTAAGTGTTCGAGACAAATGCATCACGCGGGTCTTCACGTTCACAGATCGTCACTAAACCAAGACCTTCAGGGAATTCAACAGGAACATCTTTCATTGAATGCACAGCCAAATCTGCGCGACCTTCTAGCATGGCGACTTCGAGCTCTTTAACAAACAGACCTTTACCACCGACTTTTGCTAGCGGTGTATCAAGGATGATATCGCCTTTCGTTACCATGGTGACCAATTCAACTTCAAGACCTGGGTGGGCGGCTTGTAGTGCATCCTTAACATAGTGAGCTTGCCATAAAGCCAGCGGACTTTGACGAGTAGCAATTCGAATAGGCGTAGTCTGTGTCATGGTAATCCTGATAAAAATATTAGTTAGAAGGCAATTGACCTAGAGGTTTATAGTCTACCACCGTAAAAAATAAAGTTTCACTACTAGTTAGTTGTCTTGATCTTATGGTGTTTTTTTACAAAAAAAATGGGCTAGAAATGTGATTGTATACACGCTTTGGTGGTGAATCTTTTGTTTGCTAACGATAGTTAATTACAGGTAGGGATCTAGGGGCTCATCACTAGCATTTATCTATACTACTTTAGTGTGACATGGTACCAAGAACACTTTACCCATGCTGATTAAAGTGTTAAATTGATCACGTTTTGATGGCGCTTTAGGGTAAAATGCAACCAAAGTGCACATTATTTGTTTCAACCAAGGACCAAACCTTGCAGGCTTATACAACGACGTTAATCCACAGACTAGATAAGTTAAACCGGCAACGCATTGAGCGTGGGCTGGCTCTTATGGATTTGCAAAGCCAGCGAGTGTTTCACCTCATCCCGGTTTTATTCCATTTTAATCATCCGACTCTTCCTGGTTATCTTAATAGCGAAGTGCCATTCGGTATTTATGGTTTTGAGCTTAATGACGTTCAGCAGCAGTTTGTCCGCGATACCGAATTTAGTCTTAGTCAGCCGCTTATCTCAAAGGAACAGCCTGAAATATTAGGCTTGTATACGATGGGAAGTACTTCGTCTATCGGTCAAAGTACTTCCAGCGATTTAGATATTTGGGTGTGCGTCAGTGCTTTTATGGGTATGGAAGCGCGTCAACATTTGGCGAATAAATGCTTGCAGATCACTGAGTGGGCGAAAGGCCAAGGGGTGGAAGCCAACTTCTTTTTGATGGATGAACAACGTTTTCGTTCGAATCAATCCGAGGAAATGACCGGTGACAACTGTGGCTCATCACAGCATATGTTGTTATTGGATGAATTCTACCGTTCAGCCGTGCGCTTAGCGGGGAAACGTCTTTTGTGGCAAATTGTGCCGCCAGAGATGGAAGAGTGCTACGACGAATATGTCACCCAGCTATGTTCCAAGTCTTATATTGATTGTTCTCAATGGATAGATTTTGGTCCGTTAAACCACATTCCGGCAGAAGAGTATTTCGGCGCGAACTTGTGGCAGCTGTACAAGAGTATCGATTCACCTTACAAATCGGTGATGAAAGCGATTCTGCTTGAGGCCTATTCGTGGGAGTACCCACATACTCAACTGCTGAGTGTTGATGGTAAACGCCGTTTCTTTGCTGATGAGCCTGATCTCTATGGTATGGATTCATACTATCTGATGTTAGAAAAGGTTACTCGTTACTTAGAACGCATTGGTGACCATACTCGCTTAGATTTGGTTCGTCGCTGTTTCTATCTTAAAACGCATGAAAAGCTATCACGTGATGCTAGCGTCGGTTCTGTAGAGTGGCGTCGTGAGGCTTTGGCTGAGTTAACCCAAAAATGGCAATGGTCACGCTCGGTAATTCAAGAGCTGGATAACCGTCGTCATTGGAAAGTTGAACAAGTGAAAGTGGTTCACCATTCTTTGCTTGATGCGTTGATGCTCAGCTACCGAAACCTGATTCAGTTCGCTCGTCGTAATGACATTACATCGGCAATTAGCCCACAAGATATTTCTATTCTAGCGCGTAAGCTATACGCGGCTTTTGAAGTTCTACCGGGTAAAGTCACTCTGCTTAATCCACAGATTTCTCCTGATCTGCACGAGCCAGACTTAACTTTTATCGAAGTGAGTAAAGGGCGCACCAATAAAGCTGGTTGGTATCTGTATAAGCAGCCAATTGTGGCACATCGAATTATCGGTCAGCCTTACTTAGAGCATAACGAATATCTAAGTAAGCTAGTGGCTTGGGCATTTTTTAACGGCATGATCACAGAGTCGACTCGTTTGCATTCTGTGGTGCGTGGTGCTTATCTGGATATCGATAAGTTCTATCAGATGGTGAGTGACTTACGTAACACCTTCTCATTACGTAAACGTCGTCCAACTATGCAAGCGCTGGCTAGCCCTTGCGAAATCAGCCAGTTAACCATGTTTATCAACTTTGAAAATGACCCTACCGCAGATTTAACTGCCAAGGCGTTGAAAGTTGATCTGAAAAATGCAGACATCTTCAGTTTCGGACCAGAGAATAAGTGTTTGGTTGGCAGTGTTGATTTAGTGTATCGAAATTCATGGCAGGAAGTGCGTACTCTGCATTTCCAAGGCGAAAGTGCCATGATGGACGCGCTCAAAACAGTACTGGGTAAAATGCACCAAGATGCTTTGCCGCCAGAATCGGTGGATGTGTTCTGTTATAGCAAGAACCTACGTGGCGTTATGCGTAACATGGTGTACCAGCTATTGGCAGAATGTATTGATCTGCGTTTGAAACCGATGGAGCAAGAGAAACGTCGCCGCTTTAAAGCGTTGCGCATTGGTGAGCAGATGTATGGTCTGTTCTTTGAACGCCGCGGCGTGTCAGTACAAAAACTGGAAAACTCGGTCGATTTCTATCGTAGCATTTCTACCAGCAAGCTGAAGGGTTCACCTTTACTGATGCTGGATCGAGATGACAACTATTCTCTACCTGATGTGGTTGAAAGCTTCGCCAGTGAAGGTCTGGTACAGTTTTTCTTTGAAGATACTGAAAAGGGCTTCAACATTTACGTGTTGGATGAGAATAACCGTGTTGAAGTGTACCACCAGTTTAATGGTGAGAAAGATGAGATGATTGCTAGCGTGAACTCTTTCTATACCTCAGTGCGCGATGATAACGAGTTGTTGGCCTCACAACTGATTAACTTCAACTTGCCTCAATACTACCAAATCGTACATCCGGAAGACGGCGACAGCTATGTGGTTCCTTACCGCAATGATTCTTCGCTCTATTCCAAGCCATCAAAAGCTGTAAACGCTTAAAATAATTTCTCTACTCGCCTATTTCTGTCGAGTAGAGAACTGCTTTTCTTCTACTCAATCCCATCAAGTTTATTTATTAAATAACTAATTTTATTATTTTTTTATTGTTTTTTCTTCGTAAAAACGATATTTCCTATTCCGTGCAAGCAAGAGTATGACCATCCATGGCTCGGAAGGTTTGCTTATCGACGCCCATTCACTGATCAGGAAATTATTCAGAATGGTAGCGTACAACGGTTTTCAGCTGTGATGCGTAACTCATTAGACTCGCAATTCGTTACAACTTTAATGGTGTACCAATCGCAGATTTGTCAGTATTAATGGCAGTAACTGGTAGTGTTCTTTATTCCTATTATTCAAAGGCTTACACTTACAAAAATAAAAGGTAACAGCGCTTTGACAACAGACACTAACAGACATCAACAGAAGCAGTAGAGCGCAGTGTCGAAATTAAGAAACGGCTAGCAGCGGTCGCCCCAGTATTAGAGCTGCGCAAATGTGAAGAAGGCAGCATGTAAGGGTTTTGCTGGTCTGGAATGTCAAATGAAACATATGGACTTTTAATTGATGAAAAAAACACTACTTTTAAGTGCAATCGCACTAACGCTTAGTGCATGTTCAAATACCCAAACGGTTGAGCAAGCTCAGCAATTTGCTCCTTGTACTTTCCCTGACACGCCAACGGTAGAAGCTCCAGCTTGGATTTGTGATGTAATGCCAAAAGACTTGGCAGCAGGTGCAATGGGGTACGCGAAGAAAAGCGCTGCGGGTATGAGCGTTATGCGTCCAATCGCTATCAATGACGCTCGTGTACAACTTGCGTCTCAGTTCCAAACTGACGTCAACAGCATGTTTAAGCAAGCGATCGAAAGTTCAGTAAACACCACGACGGATGCCGGTGCGGTAGAGAATACTCTAGAAACCGTCGAAAACATCACTAAGAACGTTGTGACTCGTAGCCTATCAAACAGCAAACTGATTGTAAGCCAGGTGAGCCCAGCAGGCGGTTTATACGTATTGGTTGGTATGGACAAACAAGCTTATCAAGAAAACGTGAACCAAATCGTTGATGAAGTGGCACAAAACTCAAGCTTGTACAAACAGTTCAAAAGCGAAAAAGCTGCGGAAAACTTGAATGAAGCTCTGAACTCATTGAAGTCTATGTAAGTGAGACATAACAGGGAGGCGCTTGCCTCCCTGTCATTTTTAGTTAGGAAATGGACATGCGACTAACAACCAAAACTTCTATTGCTCTTGCCCTTTTTTCATTTCATGCCCAACTCTTTGCAGCAAGCAATAATGCGTTTACTGAATTAGATCAGTCAGTTAGCAAGCTACAAAGGCAGGAAAGTGAAAAACAGCAAGAGTTTGTAGATTACGTAAATCAATACCTTGATGCTTATGAAAAATGGCGTGATGACTATACAAAAGACCTCGATAAACAAAGACATAACTTGATTAAAAAGTGGGGCAGTGCCGACTTATCGGATAAGAATGTCGAGGTTGAATACAGTGTGGGCAACAATATTCGTAAGGTGATTGATTACGAAAATAATAACGTGACCACCTCGGTATTAGTGGATGCTTCACTGTCCGATAAGCAAAGTAAACAAGTGATGGCTGAGCAAATTCAGTTGTCGGACATTGAACGTTCTAACCTAAGACGCTCTATTCTAACCACGCAAGAGATTAGCTATTCGGAGCAACAGCAAGAACAAGAAAAAGCGTTTGTGCTCAGTCAAACTGAGCTACAGATGAATGAGTATGATGTGCAAGCGGAGCGGTTAATTGCGGCGAAAACGGGTATCTCTAATGAGCTCATTTATCAGCGCGCCTACAACAAAAAGATGGCGTTGTTAGAAGAGGCAAAACAACGAATTCAAGCGCTTAATGATTTGTATGCCGCGCAACGCAATGGACCAAAGGCTAACTCAGGCAAGAAAGTGGTTAGCTATACGGTTAAACTACCGAGTAACAACCTAGCAAAACGTGCCCGTCAGTATCAGCCAATCGCCATTGAAGAGAGTGTTAAGTGGTCGGTAGATCCCGCTTTGGTGATGGCTATCATGCACAGTGAGTCTTCGTTCCGTCCCGATGCCAAGTCGCACATTCCAGCATTTGGCTTAATGCAGGTGGTACCGACATCGGCAGGGCATGATGTAAATAAGAAAGTGCGGAATATTGACGCGCCAATGAGAGAGAGTGAACTTTATCAGCCGGCGATTAATGTAGAAACGGGCACGGCTTATCTGCATATCTTAGACAAAAATTATTTGAGCACGATTAAGAACAAAAAGAGTCGACTTTATTGTACGATTGCCGCTTATAACACAGGTGCTGGTAACGTAGCGCGTGCATTTAATGCTAATCGTTCGACCAATATTCGTGCGGCGGCTGACGTGATAAACAAAATGACACCTAACCAAGTTTATAATCAGCTCATGAAAAATTTGCCTTACGATGAAACGAAAAGTTACCTGAAAAAGGTTTCATCAAGAATGGCTCTGTACCAACCAGACAACGTATAAGTGAGGCTGTACATGTTACGTTTAATTGCACTGTTTCTTGTGATTGCGGGTATTTATATCGGTGTGCAATATCGCGATGAAATCTTAGATTTGTTCGGTCAGAGTTCTTTTGACCAAGTTGAAGACGCCATCAAAGATGGCAAAGATGCGGTGGCAGATAAACTTCAATCGTTGAAGGGATAAATGTGTCAGCACCTGACCTCCTGAATGCTTAGGAGGTCAGGGCAAGGCTGCTAAAAGTCACGGCGGAGCTTCAGGGACGAATGAATGCGCGTTTGCGTTTGACGCCCATTCGCTGCTCTGCCGATGCTCAGTCTGATCATATTTTTATCTAGGCTGGTATAATACTGAACATATTAATAGTGAAATTGGTATAAAACGCTTATTCCCAGTCAATCTCTTCGCCAGTGTGCTTTTCACACTCTTGTTTGACCATGTTGATAAGCTCTATACCGGTTTTAGAGCAAATCCATTGTTCGTCGTGCCACTGGAAATGAAAACCACCGGATTTCGACGCCAACCAGATCTCTTTCATTGGCTCTTGGCGGTTGATAATGATTTGACTGCGGTCTTCAAACTCTAAGGTCATCACGTTGCCCGTCGTTTCATAATCAATATCGGCACCCGAATCATCAATGGCGTGTTCAATAATTTGCATCTGGCTATCGACCAGTTGATGAAATTCAGTCTCGTTCATCCTATCTGTCCTATTGCTTTTCCTGATTGTGGTGCGATTATAGGGGGCATTGAATTAATAATCACGATATGCAAAATGAAAAAGTCCATTACAACACTATTTCTGTTGTCGGCCCTTGCGTTAGCAGGGTGTGGACAAACTGGGCCTCTCTATATGCCAGACGACGCTCAAAACAGTGAGCAAAGTAAATAAAGTACGAATAGAAAATAAAGTACGAATAGCAAATAACGCTCTAATAATAACGAAAGATAATAAGGGAAAGAATTTTGGATTACTTCAATTATCAGGATGATGGCCAGCTTTGGGCGGAAAACGTCGCGTTAACGCAGTTAGCAGAGCAATTTGGCACTCCTTTATACGTGTATTCTCGCGCAACTTTAGAACGTCACTGGCATGCGTTTGATAAATCTGTAGCTGACCATCCACACCTTGTATGTTACGCCGTTAAAGCAAACTCAAACATTGGTGTGTTGAACACGTTAGCTCGTTTAGGGTCGGGCTTCGATATCGTTTCTGGTGGTGAGCTTGAACGCGTTATCGCTGCTGGTGGTGATCCTGCGAAAGTGGTGTTCTCTGGTGTCGGCAAAACCGAAGCTGAAATGAAACGCGCTTTGGAACTTAAGATTAAATGTTTCAACGTGGAATCAGAACCTGAACTGGAGCGCTTAAATAAGGTTGCAGGTGAACTGGGTGTGAAAGCGCCGATTTCACTACGCATTAACCCTGACGTCGATGCAAAAACTCACCCTTATATTTCAACGGGTCTGCGTGATAACAAATTTGGTATCGCTTTTGATCGTGCACCACAAGCGTATCGCTTAGCGCAAAAATTAGAGAACCTGACGGTTTGTGGTATCGACTGCCATATCGGTTCTCAGCTAACGGCGATTGATCCTTTTATTGATGCAACTGACCGTTTACTAGCGTTAATCGATGAATTGACGGCAGCCGGTATCAAGATCAAGCATCTTGATGTGGGCGGTGGTTTAGGTGTGATTTATCGTGATGAATTGCCACCACAGCCTTCTGATTACGCAAAAGCGCTACTGGCTCGTTTACAGAACCATCAAGATCTCGAACTGATTTTCGAACCGGGTCGTGCCATTGCTGCCAACGCTGGTGTGCTGCTAACCAAAGTTGAGTTTCTGAAACACACTGAGCACAAGAACTTTGCCATTATTGATGCCGCTATGAACGATTTGATTCGTCCTGCGCTTTACCAAGCTTGGCAAGACATCATTCCGCTCGTTCCGCGCGAAGGCGAACCAACAACCTATGATTTAGTAGGCCCAGTCTGTGAGACAGGTGACTTCCTAGGTAAAGACCGTTCTTTGGTATTAGAAGCGGGTGATCTGTTGGCAGTGCGTTCTGCGGGCGCTTATGGTTTTACTATGTCATCGAACTACAACACTCGTACCCGTGCGGCAGAAGTGATGGTCGATGGCGACAAAGTGCACCTTGTGCGTAAGCGTGAAGAATTAAGTAGCCTATGGGCTCTAGAAAATATTTTGCCGGAGTAATGTGATCTATTATGCACTTCCACTTTTCTAAAATGCATGGTTTGGGTAATGACTTCATGGTTGTGGATTGCATTACTCAGAACACCTATTTCTCTCCAGACTTGATCCGCCGTTTGGCGGATCGTCATACCGGAGTCGGCTTTGACCAACTGTTGGTGGTTGAAGCTCCTTATGACCCAGAAACGGATTTTCACTACCGCATTTTTAATGCAGACGGCAGTGAAGTAGAGCAGTGTGGCAACGGTGCGCGCTGTTTCGCTCGTTTTGTGCGTATGAAAGGTTTAACCAACAAATACAGCATTAGCGTCAGTACCAAAAAGGGCAAGATGATCCTCAACGTCGGTGATGGTGATGAGATCACGGTCAATATGGGTGTGCCTGAGTTCGAACCGAGTAAGATTCCATTTCGCGCTAAGCAAATGGAAAAGACCTACATCATGCGCGTTGAAGAACAAACACTGTTTTGTGGCGCCGTGAGCATGGGTAACCCGCATGTTGTTACTGTGGTTGACGATATTACGACAGCAGCGGTGGAAACATTAGGTCCATTGCTGGAATCTCACGAGCGTTTCCCTGAGCGAGTGAATGCCGGTTTTATGCAGATTGTCAGCCGTGAAGAAGTGAAGCTTCGTGTTTATGAGCGTGGCGCTGGCGAAACTCAAGCGTGCGGAAGCGGTGCCTGTGCTGCTGTTGCAGTGGGTATTCTGCAAGGTCTGTTGGATGACGAAGTGGTGGTGCATTTGCCTGGCGGCAGTCTAGAAATTGAGTGGAAAGGTTTAGGTCATCCTCTATATATGACGGGGCCTGCGACGCATGTCTATGATGGACAGGTTTCTTGTTAATCTCTTTTTATCACCAAACCATTACCGCGCAAGATTAAAAGGCTCATTGTTTTAAGGAACTATTTTGTCACAACTGGAAGCCGATGCTCTGACAGCAGAAGTTGTTGCGGAGTATCTAAAAGATAACCCAGACTTTTTTAAGCACCGCCCAGAGTTGGTGGATCGCTTATCTTTACCGAGCCAGCAATCTGGCTCGGTTTCTTTGGTTCACGTTCAAATGGCTCGTCATCGTCAACGGATTGAAGATTTAGAAGAAGAAATCACCTCTTTGATGTCACTCGCTGCGAGCAATGACCGAACTTTTCACGAGTTCATGGACTTGCAAGAGCAGATATTAAAATGTGAATACTTTGCTGATGTTTGTGCCATGATTGAAGAGAAGGCTCGGACATTAAACCTGACTGGCTATGTCCGTTTGTTAAACAACCAGAATGCAAACTACAGCTTGAGCAAAGAGCAGTGGAGTCGTTTTTCTACTAATCACTTTAATGGTAAAAACGCTTATCTTGGTCGCTTGAGACAGGCGGATCGGCACTTACTTTTTGGTGAGCAGCTATTTGCTCCTGAGCTTGGCTCTTACGTGATTTTGCCTTTAATCAAACGCAATATTCCTTTGGGGATCTTGGCGTTTGCCAGTGAAGACGGCGGCCACTTCCAGCCATCAATGGATACTTTGTTCTTGCGTCATCTTGCTTTGGTTGTTTCTCATCTAATCGAAATTTTGCCTTGGCAGCAGGAGTCTCATGAGCGAATCAGTACCTCATTTATCAACTAATGCTCATTTGTCAACTAACCTTCATTTGACAACGAACTTTGCTGAACCGTTACAACGCTTCTATGAGTATTTGCGCAGTGAAAAAGGCTTGAGCCTTTATACGCAGCGCAATTACAAACAACAGTTGGAAACCATGGGCTTGTACCTAATGTCTGTGGGTGTCGACGGTTGGGTCAATGTAGACGCAGGCTGGGTTCGCCAGCTTGCGAGTAAAGGCATGCGTTCTGGAATGAAAGAGAGCAGCATCGCGACTCGTCTTTCGTCACTTCGCAGCTTTTTCGATTTCCTGATTTTACGTGGTGAAATGAGCGCCAATCCGGCTAAAGGGGTGTCTGCACCACGGAAAAAGCGTCCTCTGCCTAAAAACCTCGATGTCGATGAAATGGCGCAATTGCTCGAAGTAAACGAAGACGACCCTCTGTCGATTCGTGATCGCGCCATCATGGAGTTAATGTATGGTTCTGGATTGCGGCTGGCTGAACTGGTCTCTATTGATGTCAAAGACGTTAACTTCAGCGCTGGTGAAATTCGCGTGGTGGGTAAAGGTGACAAAGAGCGTGTAGCACCATTTTCCGGTATGGCGAAAGAGTGGCTTAACAACTGGCTGAAAATTCGGAGCCAGATGGCTAACTCCGATGAAAAAGGACTGTTTGTATCTAAACTCGGCGTTCGTATCTCCCACCGCAGCGTGCAAAAACGCATGGCGGAGTGGGGACAAAAACAAGCGGTTCCTAGCCATATCAGCCCTCACAAACTGCGCCACTCCTTTGCTACTCATGTACTGGAATCGAGTAATAACCTCAGAGCGGTGCAAGAGCTATTAGGTCACGAAAATATTTCGACCACACAAATCTATACGCACTTGGATTTCCAGCATTTAGCTCAAGTCTATGACCAGGCCCACCCAAGAGCCCATAAGCGCAAGCAAAACACAGATAAGGAGTGAGTGATGCAGATTTATCGCAGCCTTTCACCCATTCATGCCATGTCATTTGATTTGGATGACACCCTCTATGATAACCGTCCGGTCATACGCCATGTGGAAGAGCAAGTCGCGCTGTGGCTGTTTGAGCATCATCCCGTGACGGCGAGCAAACCATTAGCATGGTGGAAAACACTCAAAGTGCAATTGGCTAAGGATGATCCCTGGCTACCTCATGATGTGAGCTTATGGCGCTTTGAGCAGATTCGTCACGGCTTGATGCAGTTAGGCTATGGCGAGCCAGAGGCAAGAATTGCTGCAACGGATGCGATGCAAGAAGTGCATCGTTTAAGAAATTTGGTGGACGTGCCTGACGCAACACACCGAGTTCTGCGTGAACTCGCTGCAAAAATGCCTCTGGTGGCGATTACCAATGGTAATGTTGACCCAGAAAAAATCGGTTTGGCTCAGTATTTCCAATTGATACTCAGAGCTGGACCTGACGGACACGCAAAACCCTATCCGGATATGTTCTTGCGTGCACAGCAGTTTTTAGGGTTGCCTGCCAAATCCATATTGCATGTGGGTGACCATCCGATAAAAGATGTCATGGGAGCGAAAAAGCATGGTTTCCAAGCTTGTTGGTACAATGACAGAGGTCGCAGTTTACGTGCAACAGCTAAGGCCAAAATACTCCCAGATATCGAAATCAATCAAATTGAACAGCTTTCTCTACTCATAAGATGACTAAATATGATAGTCATGCGGTATAATTATTGGTAATAATTATAAAAGGTTCTTAATGCGGTATTTTGAACCGATTTTCATTCGAGTTAGCTAGTTTCATGTTCACTTCATCGTTATTAATTACCTCTGAGCAATCTGTAAAAAGTGCCCTTGATGAGAATGCTGTCGCAAATGATGGCGTTAATCTTATTCAGCTTTTTTCAAATCAATCACCCGATGATGTGGTGAATATCGCTAATCAACTGATGGCGATGTACCCGAATGCCCATATTCTGGGCATGAGCTCATCGAATGTGATCCATCAGGGCACAATCCACCATAATGCAACCTTGCTTATTTTTACCCAGTTTCAGAATGTGTCACTGAGTTCAACGGTGGTGAATTACACGGATCAACTTTTGGTCGATTGTAGCAAGATAGCTCGACGTTTGAATTTGCAACGAGACAGTAAGGCGATTATCTGTTTTGCCGATCGCATGGAATTTACGCGCCGAGAAAGAATCACTCAATTCAGCCAGTTCTCGTCAGTGCCTATTTTTGGTGGAGCCTCTTGTACAACGGATAACGGTCGTTGGGTACTAAGAGGCAACCAGTATTATGAGAACGCCTTAGTGGCCGTTGCACTGCATGGTGAAACATTGCATATCACCAGTGACAGCTATACCGAGTGGAATCCCATTGGACGAATGTTTCGGGTAACGAAGGCGCAAGGGCGAGATTTACAATCTCTGGATGGTGAGTCTGTTCATGCGATTTATGATCGCTACTTAGGTGAATGGCAATCGGTTCCTATTGAGCTGTTACGACATTTCCCTCTGATCAAAGGTGATATCCGGCAACAGGATATCTATTTGCCACTCACGCTAACCGCTGACGGAATCTTAATGAATCGTGAACTGCAAGTGGGTGATGAAGTGCGATTTTGTTTCGACCATCCCTTGTTAACGTTAGGACAAGTGCAGATTGGCGCTGATCGATTACAGAAATTTCAACCTGATCAGATTTTTGTCTATAACTGTTTATCTCGTTTGGAATTTATGGACGAGAATACTGAGCTGCTTCCTTTGCAGAATGTCGCCAATGCTTATGGCACTTACTGTGCAGGTGAAATGACCCGTACGGGTGAACATCAGCAAGTGCTGCATCACAGCATGACCTATCTGGCATTGCGTGAAGGGGAACTACAAGTGGCTTACCAGCCGAGCACCAGAGAGCTTGACGGAGACAATGTCATTGCGCCTTTGTTCTGCCTGATCCGTAATGCGTTAGCCGATGTGGATCGCATGAATCACAATCTCGAACAGAAGATTCAGAGTCAGGCTGCGATGTTAACGGCGAGTTATAGGGTTGATAAGCGCACAGGGTTGGCGAACCGAGAAGTGCTACGTGAACGTTTATCCTCGATGAGCAACGACGATCATTTACTGACTCTCAAGCTTACTAACTTCAGCCGAATCAATGAAAAATATGGTTACCAAGTCGGTGACCAGTTGTTGCAGGACTTGAGTGATAACTTCCTAACCTACATGCATCAACGGTTGGAGGGGCGTAGCACTTTATATGCGATTGGTGTGGGTGAGTGGGCTTGCGTGTTCAGCAGTGAGTTCAACAGTAACTACATCCATCAGCAATTTTCGACGTTTGTTGAACAATTAGAAAACTTCAACTTTGAACCTTATGGTTTACCCGAAGTCGATTACTTATCTGTCTCGCTTTGTGCCGGTTTCGTCAGCCGAAGAGATTTTCCTGATTTGGGCAAAGACGAACTATTACTGCGTGCTATCGAAGCTCGCCGCGTTGCCCAAACACAGAACCGTCATTTTTATTGTGCCAGTGACATGCAAGCTCGTGAGCAGGTAAGACAAGAGCAGCTAAGCTGGCTCTCATGTGTCAGTCGCGCCGTACTGGGAAACAACGTTCAGGTATTTGCTCAGCCGATAGTGAAAGCGAAAACTCATGAGATTTCCTCTTATGAATGCTTAGTGCGGATTGAAGATGATGGTGAAATTATCCTGCCGGGACGCTTTTTGCCGATTATAGAAGGCACCCACCTTTATTCACGTCTCAGTCGTCAGATGATTTCTCGTACCTTCGAACTGATGCGCTCTCGTAGCGAATCATTTTCGATTAACTTGTCACCACAAGACTTTATGAGTGACCGCACGCTACGACATTTGGAAGAGGCGATTTTGCAACTCGCTGATCCAACCCGAGTGGGGCTAGAAGTGCTGGAAACCGAGCAAATCAAAGATTACGGTCACATGATTGAGGTGTGTAACCATTTCCGTTCTCTGGGCGCTTCTATCATTGTGGATGACTTTGGTTGTGGCTACTCGAATATCGATGAAATTGTGAAACTGGAGCCCCAAATCATTAAGCTCGACGGCAGCCTTATCCGTAATATCGATAAAGACGTGAAACAACGAAAAATTGCTCAGCAACTGGTGAGACTGTGTCAGGTGCTGGATGCCAAAACCGTTGCCGAGTTTGTTCATAATGAAGAGGTTTGCCGCATCAGCGAAGATATGGGCATCGATTATCTGCAAGGTTTCTACCTAGGTCAGCCGAGCCGCTTATATCATCCTAAATAAAAATGTGATCAGACTGAGCATCGGTAGAACAGCGAATGGGCGTCAGTAGACATGTCCGCTTTTATCCGCCTGATAAACCTTGCTGAAATGGATAAGGAAGTCATTAAGCTGCTGCGCCTCAGCTAAGTCACCGGTCAGTGCTAAAATCTCACTCGCCACTTCTAATGTGCATAAATGCCCTTCACTTTGATTACGTCGCAACTGGTAATTGGAAATCTGGCTCGGTGTGAGATGCACTCTGGTGATGTCATCTAACCAAGGGCTTTTACGTTCCATTTTCTTCGCCTCCTGCCAAGTGCCATCAAGAATAATAAAATGGGCGGTTTTACCCTGTTCTTTAGCGGTTTTTAGCGCCGTATCCAAAGCCATGCTCTCTTCACTCGGATAGACCAGAAAAGATTGGTATGCACGGTTATGGATTCTTTCTAGCAGCGCGTCGTTCTTTGCTACTCGGCTCCACTTGAAGTTTTGGCAGAGCGGTAGAGCCTTTAGCAGCCATTTGCCTGTGTTGGTTTCCCGCACATATTCATTTTCATGCATGAGCAGCGACAAGGGCATCGGGCTATTGAGCTTCGGGATAGCTTGGCAAACGCATTGGAATTGTAATCCACAGTTTGGACATGCAGATTGTGTATTAACTGACATGCGCTGACCTACTGAAGTTTGTTTGAGGCTGAGAACAAAACTAATCCACCGTTCGCAATTGGATACACAACGTTGCCAACACGCTCTTTCTCGGCAATAAGCTGTTGATCTTGCTTGGTGAAGATGCGTTCTGACACCAAGTATTGCTGCTGGTGGCGAGTCATCACCACTTGCACTTGTGTTTGGCTTAGTTGCTGCCAATAACCTTTTTCAACAATTGCTGGGTCACCATTGCTATAGGTGTATTGCGTGGTGGCCGTGTGGTCATTGTCTAAAGTCAGGGTGACACTAAAACCGGTATTCTGTGTCGAGCTGGCAAAGTAGTCGCCCGCCCAAGCTAGCGTGGGGTCACTGTTACCTAAGGTTGCACAGCCTTTGTAGCTGCGCTTGGCGAGTGTCAGTTTTGAAGCCCAACCATAAACACTATCGCTCATACCGTCGGTGCATATTTGTCGTTCAAGCGTGAGCTCGCCGCCTTTGAACTCGTAGTGACGAGTAGAAGGCGTGATGTCACTCACTTTTATCGCCGTTACCTGAGGTTTTTCACCCAGAGATTGGAATGTTAATGTGTCAGTACCAAGTTTCACTGTCCAATGGGGTTCGATACCAAATGCAGAGGTTGGTGCTGATGGTTGTTGGCAACGTTTGGGATTTTCGGCGCTGATAATATTGATGTTCTCTACCACAAACTTCGCACTGTAATCACTTTTGTCACTGGAGTGACTTGGAATGGTTAAGTGCCCAATCAGTTCACCATACATGGCCTGATAAGGTGAGTTTGACACTTTCATCGCTTGCTGAGCCAATGACGCTGGCATCTCCAGCAGGAATTGTTGGTTGCTGCCGCAAGGTGTGAATGTGCGGGTATCGTTGCCTATCACCACTTCGCCACGCACCATGAAGGTCTGAGGTTTAATGCTTAAAGGTTGGTCTAAGCTGGCTTTGACACTATTTAGCTGAGACTGCGGCGCTGAGGAGGTTGTTGAGCAAGCCGGTAAAAGTCCAATAGCTAAAATGGCAATAGGGGTAATTAGCACCTTCATGGTTGCTTTTCCTTGTGGCAGAAAACGAACGGATGTCATAGCATCCTAGATATCAATATGATCAGACTGAGCATCGGCATCGGTAGAACAGCGAATGGGCGTCAAACGCAAACACGCATTCATTCGTCCCTGAAGCTCCGCCGAGCCATCCATGGCTCGGAGGGTTTGCTTATCGGCGCCCATTCACTGATCAGGAAATTATCCAGAACGGATGTCATTATGGCATATTGGCTATTTAAAGCCGAATGACGGACAAAAAAACAGGCAGCGATGCTGCCTGATTAAAGAGTAGGGGGACTCTTTAAAAACGGTTATTCAATCTTGTCGATTAGAACAGATGCTCGTGCAGATAGTGCGCAACCGCATCATCCGCATGACTACCAATCACTTCTACGTCTGGTAGTGCTCTCATCACTTTTTCATGAGCTGTACCCATCACCAGACCTTTACCCGCCATCGACAGCATTTCTACATCGTTCATACCATCACCAAACGCAATGCAGTTTTCCAGTTGCAGGTTTAGAGATTCGGCCACAGCTTTCAATGCATCACCTTTCGATACACCCGCGCCCATCACTTCCAGGCAGTGTGGGGTAGAGAACGCCACGTTTACTTGGCCCGCAAATTTTTCGTTAATCAGATTTTCATAAACTACGAGCATTTCATGGTCGTGGTCTTCATTGGTAAAAAAGACTTTTGCGATACCGTCGCTGGGTGCATTGTCGATGTCAAATAGCTGATAATGGAAGCCGGATTCGTTGTGATAGGCGCGTAGAGCCTCATCTTCACGGCTCATTAGCCAAGTGTCGTTACGGTAGATATGTGTGACAATTCGTTCATCTTCTTTGACCAAATCAATGATCGCTTGTACCAAATCCTGAGGGACGTTTTTGCTGTACATCTGCGCATCGTTTTGGTCGTGAACGCGCGCACCATTCGAGGTGATCATGTAGGCTGGGATGCCTGCGATTTCGCGGATACCCGCTACATCAACATGGTGACGACCTGTTGCGAAGATGAAGGTAAAGCCTTTTGCATGTAACTCTTTTAGGGTTTTCTTCGAGAAAGCACTGAGCTTGTGATCCGGTGCCAGCAGGGTGCCATCCAGATCAGAAGCCACGATTTTGATTGGGTTTTCGTTACTTACTACGCTCATTTTGCTCTCTTAACTACGTCAGATGTTGATATCAGTTTTGTGTTCATTGGGCTTAAGTGTATGCCAAAAAAAGAAGGAAAAAGAGGGAAAACCTTTTTATCCGCCATTTCCCTATTTACTTGCAGCATACTCTTGGTTCTCCCTCTTATGAAGGGGAGGAGAAAGAGCTATTAGTTCTCCCCCTTATTAAGGGGGAGTTAGAGGGGGTGCTTTCACGGAACTTGTCACAACTGATGAAGCTTCAGTGAAATAACCCCACCCAGTCTCCACTTTGAAAGGGGCGGAGCTTATTCCTCTAAGATGAAAGGAGGTTAGAACCCGCTATCGCCCTGCATTGGCGAAGTGTTGCAATATCGCATCCAGCGCTTGGTTCCGGAGCTCGTCTTTCTCAAATAGAATTTCGTGCTTCGCATCGTTAATCAGCAATAGCTTGCTATTGGGGTTGGTTTTGGCCAGTCGGGCGATAAACTTTATTTGAGCAGCATTGCTCACCACGGTGTCTTTACCGCCTTGCAGGACTAATGTCGGAATCGTGATCTGCCTTGTTAGCTGAATACACTGTTTGGCGGCCATTAAACTTTGCCAAACCCAGTGAGTGCTAGGACCACCCAACTTCAACTCCGGTTTTTGTTCATACAAATCACGGAACCAACGATAGCGTACTTCACTTTGAGTGAGAGGATTGTCTTCAAATGGTTTTGGGTAGTAATCACTGTAGCCGGGAGCATAAGTTGGCTTGCTTGCGGTCGCGGCTAATACCTGAGTTAGAGTAATGGCTATCGGGCGAATCTGCCATGGAACGTTAATGCCAAACATCGGGGCGCTAAATGCCACAGCATCAAACAGATGTTCAGGATGAGTTTGCAAATAACGCGCACTTACAGCGCCACCCATGGAGTGAGCGAGCAAGAAACGTTGCTGATATTGGCTGAGGTTAAAATGTTCAATTAGATCATGCATATCCGTCAGATAATTCTGAAATTCTGCCACATAACCCATTTGTTTGTTGTCGATTAAGCGAGCAGACAAACCTTGGCCGCGATGATCAAATGAGTAAATATTGAAGCCCTGTTGGAACAAATCAAAAAACAGTTCTTGGTATTTCCAGCAAGATTCAATTCTGCCATTTACGACAACAATGGCTTTAGTGTGCTGCGGGGATGTGATCTTGCACCAATAAAGTTGTTTTTTATCAAAAGATTGCAGGAATCCTTCTTCTCTTTGTTGCCACAATTGTTTTATATCATGCTCAATGAGCTGGGAGAAATTTGGCTCTTGAGTATAAGAACTATTGGTTGTATTTTCTTGGCTCATAATTTACGTGCTAGAAAGCTAGCTTTCGCTAAAATTGAATGTTAAGAATAAGGAAGTTAGGAGGAATTGCAATGATTCCACGCACTTGCTTTTGAGACGTGAGATGTTATTTTTGTCGCCCATTACACGTTAAAAAAGTAAGGTTATAGCAATACTTGCTTATTGATTGCATAGCATCACATTGCTTAGGCTATTTGGTTCTATAGTTAAAAATAGTGGTGCAATACTGAGCACTGACTAAGATTTAATTAATCTGTATTCGTTGATAATAATATGCATACCACTTACGTAGCACGACAGCCGATTCTTAATTCTAAGCGACATACTTTAGGGTATGAGTTGCTGTTTCGTGATGGTGAGCAGAACAGCTTTCCACAGCATATGGATGCAGACCGTGCGACCTATCGTTTGATCGTTGAGAACTTTTTATCAATTGGCACCAACCCTGGTATTGAAACCTCTCGCTGCTTTATTAACTTCCCGTACAACAGCTTGTTACGCAGATTGCCTCTGACTTTACCTAAGCAAAGAGTGGTCATTGAAGTGTTAGAGACCTGTAGCCCTACAGATGAGCTGTTGGAAGCTATCATGGAAATGCATGAGAAAGGCTATTTGATTGCACTGGATGACTTTGTCTATGCACCCGAATGGGAACGCTTCCTGCCGTTCGTCAAAATCATTAAGATCGATATCATGGCGATGGGGATTGATGCCGCTTGCGAAATGGTTAAAGAGCAACTGGCGAAAGGTAGTCGCAAGCGTTACTTAGCAGAACGAGTCGAAACTGAACAAGAATTCCGAGCCGCAAGAGATGCCGGATTCCGTTTTTTCCAAGGTTACTTTTTCAGCAAACCTGAAATTATTAAACAGCGTTACGTGAGTCCGAAACACGTGATTGCGATGCAGCTCTTCCAAGAAGTGTGCAAAGAAAATGTGGATTTCAATCGAGTTGAACAGTTGGTAGCAAAGGATGTAGCGCTTTCTTATAAATTGCTGCGTTTTGTTAACAGCATGACAGAGCGATTAGAAGTGCCGATTTCTTCGTTTCGTCAGGCTCTGGTTTACCTTGGTCAGGACAGACTTAAGATGTTCGTATCACTGGCGGTGGCATCTTACGTTTCAGCTCATAAACCTAAAGAACTGTATAACCTCTCTTTGCAGCGCGCTCAGTTCTGCCACTTGATGGCGATTCGACGCCAGTTTAGCGAGCACAAAGAACAGGGCTTTTTGATAGGCTTATTCTCAGTGTTGGATGCGCTGTTAGACATTTCTCTCGACGTTATTATTGATCAGCTACCACTGACTGAATCCGTAAAAGATGCACTCAACAAGCGTTTAGGCCCCTTCGGTGAAATGCTTAATCTTGAAGAGTGTTTTGAAAAAGCGGATTGGCAAGGTATTCAGGACTATTGCGAGCTGCTAGGTCTCCAATATGACGACGTGACTCGAGATCTCAACGAAGCACAGCGTTGGAGCCATGAGATAAGCAACTTAGTGTAAAGATGAATTTTTGATGACAGTTACAGCACGCGCATTGACGCGTGCTTTTTTATATCTAAGATATTCATATATCCGTATATATGAGAGGTGGCCATGTTACCCCATCAGTTTTTTAAACTGCTCGCCGATGAAACGCGCATGAGATGTTTACTGCTTATCGCACGAGAGCAAAGACTGTGCGTGTGTGAGTTAACCCATGCACTTGAAGAGAGTCAGCCTAAAATTTCCCGTCATCTTGCACAATTGCGTCAATCAGGTGTGTTGATTGATGAGCGCCAAGGGCAGTGGGTGTATTACAAAGTGTCAGAGCAACTGCCTGGTTGGCTGAACAAGATTATTGATGGTTTGAAGCAATCAAACTGTTTGCAACAGCAATACGGTGTGGATACACAGCGTCTGAACGATATGCCAGATAGGCCGTCTTGCTGCTAATACAAATCACATTAATTTGGTAATCAAATAGGCATTGAGTATCGATAAGCAAACCCTCTGAGCCACGGATGGCTCAGCGGAGCCCCATGGAAGGGTTTATGTGTGTTTGCGTTCGGTGCTTTGCCTACTGAACAGATTAAAGCTTATTTTTAAAAGGATTGAGGATAAAAAATGACTATTAAAGTAGGTATCAACGGCTTTGGGCGTATTGGTCGATTAGCAATGCGCGCCGCATACGATTGGCCTGAATTGGAGTTTGTACAAATTAACGATGTAGCGGGCGACGCTGCGACATTAGCACATCTGCTGGAGTTCGATTCTATTCAAGGTCGCTGGCACCATGAAGTTGCAGCGCAAGGCAACGAATTCGTCATCGGCGGCAAGTCGATTAAAACGACTCAAGAGCGTGATATTGCGGCCATTGACTGGTCTGGTTGTGATGTTGTGATTGAAGCAACTGGTGTGCACCGTAAAACCTCATTCCTAAACAAATACCTAGAGCAAGGTGTTAAACGCGTCGTAGTTTCTGCTCCGGTGAAAGAAGCGGGTATTGCTAACATTGTTGTCGGCGTAAATGACCATATTTTCGACCCAGCTCAGCACCGCATTGTGACGGCGGCTTCTTGCACCACCAACTGTATTGCGCCAGTGGTAAAAGTTATTCATGAAAAACTCGGTATTGAACAATCGTCGTTCACTACGATTCATGATTTAACCAACACTCAAACGATTTTAGATGCGCCACATAAAGATTTACGTCGTGCACGTGCGTGCGGTATGAGTTTAATCCCAACCACCACAGGCAGTGCGACCGCTATCGTCGAAATCTTCCCTGAATTGGCGGGCAAAATTAATGGTCACGCAGTCCGTGTTCCACTGGCGAACGCATCACTGACCGACATCATTTTCGACGTGAAACGTGACACGACGGCAGAAGAAGTGAATGCGCTGCTTAAAGAAGCGTCTGAAGGTGAGCTCAAGGGCATTCTCGGTTTCGAAGAGAAGCCTCTGGTTTCTATCGATTACCGTGGTGACCAACGCTCAACCATCGTTGATGCATTATCAACGATGGTCGTGGGAACGCGCATGGTGAAAATCTATGCTTGGTATGACAACGAAATGGGCTATGCAACGCGCACTGCTGAACTCGTACGCAAAGTTGGAGAGGCACAATAATGGTTAATGCAACTATGGTTCACCCAACTTGGGAACTTGCTGTTGAATCATCAGCATTGGTATTGATGCCGTGTCCAGGTACCAAAGAATTAGGTCTGGCAGAGAGCATTGAGCAGCTAAAAGCGAGCGGTGTTAAAGCGATTGTAACGGCAATTACCCGTGAAGAGATGCATGAAAAGCATGTTGAAGATCTCGGTAAGATTGCTCAAGCCAATGGCATCTCATGGATTCATCTGCCGATTGAAGATGATGCGGTGCCTGATGAGATGTTCGTTGAGCACTGGCCAACAGTGAGCCCGCAGCTTCGCAATCTGTTGAAAAAAGGCGACAAGGTTGCGCTGCACTGCATGGGCGGCTCTGGTCGCACTGGGTTACTGGCTGCGCATCTGTTGCTGGATATGAACTGGCAACTGGAAACGATTATTTCTCAGGTTCAAGCACTGCGCCCAGGCGCATTCACTAAACCTGAGCAACGTGAATATATCGAACACGTAGCGGCGGTGATCAGCTAATACCTCCTAGATAAAAATATGATCAGACTGAGCATCGGCGAGCAGCGAATGGGCGTCAAACGCAAACGCGCATTCGTTCGTCCCTGAAGCTCCGCCGAGCCATCCATGGCTCGGAGGGTTTGCTTAACGACGCCCATTCACTGATCAGGAAATTTTCCAGAATGGTATAATTTAGCTTTGGGATCACTATGATCCCAAAGCCCTGTTTGGATCAGTCTTATGTTGAAAGTGATGTCGAATCTGGATTCCTCGATCCGCCAGTACATGTTGGTGACGTTCAATTATTGGAACTTTACTCTCACGGATGGTGCATTGAGAATGCTGGTGGTGTTGTACTTCCATCAGTTGGGCTATGGAACCTTAGCCATCGCCTCTTTGTTCTTGTTCTATGAGTTTTTTGGCGTAGTGACCAACTTGATTGGTGGCTGGCTAGGAGCAAGATTAGGACTCAATCGGACCATGAACATTGGTCTTGCGATGCAAATCATTGCGTTGGTGATGCTTGCGGTGCCCGCCAGTTGGCTGACCATTCCTTGGGTGATGGCCGCTCAAGCGTTGTCTGGTATTGCTAAAGACCTTAACAAAATGAGCGCTAAAAGTGCGATTAAAACTCTGGTGCCTGATGAGCAGCAAGGCGCGCTGTATCGCTGGATTGCTGTTTTAACGGGGTCGAAAAACGCGCTAAAAGGGCTTGGCTTTTTCCTCGGCGGTTTATTGTTAACTGCGGTCGGTTTTAAAGGCGCAGTACTGCTGATGGCTGCGGTGTTGGTACTGGTACTGATTGGCAGTCTCACTGGGCTGAAACAGGAGCTTGGTAAGGCGAAGAACAAACCGAAGTTCTCCGAGATTTTTTCTAAATCTCCGGCAGTGAATATTCTTTCCGCGGCACGAATGTTTCTTTTTGGCGCGCGTGATGTTTGGTTTGTGGTGGCGTTACCTGTCTATTTGGGAACGGTATTCGAGTGGGAGCACCTCTGGGTGGGCGGATTTCTCGCGTTATGGGTGATTGGCTACGGCATTGTACAAAGCCAAGCACCAAGAATTACCGGGAAAGCACAGGGTCGAGTGCCGGATGGTCATGCTGCGTTTCGTTGGGCATTAGCACTTAGTATTGTCACGGCGGCTGTCGCGTTCGGGATTAGCCAAAACTGGCATCCTCAATGGGTAATCGTGATTGGTTTGATGCTGTTTGGCGCAGTGTTTGCGGTCAATTCATCGCTGCACTCTTACCTGATTGTGAGCTACGCAAAAGGCGATGGTGTTTCGCTTGATGTTGGCTTTTACTACATGGCTAACGCGATGGGGCGCTTAATCGGAACCATTTTATCTGGTTATCTCTTTCAGGTTAGCGGCTTAGCGGCTTGTTTATGGGTGTCGCTGGTTTTCTTGGTGCTTACGACCATCATATCGTTGTGGTTGCCTAAGTTACCACGCTAGATCCTGTTCACCATTTCCACCACTTCGTCACAACTAGATAAAGCACTTTTCTTTTGGTTCTCCCCTCAGATGAGGGCCATTTTAGTGGGCTACTATAGTTAGAGGGGGTTGAAGTCCACTGAACTTATTAATCACTGCAATCTTAATTCAGTGTGGTGAAAGCAACCCCACCCAGCCTCCCCTTCGAAAGGGGAGGAGCAAAGGCTTGTGACTAAGAGACTGCTCTTATACCATCCTTGGCTCTTTAGTTTGATATAGCCGTTTGGGTAATCGCTCTCTCTTTCCGGCAAAACAATGCTCTGTTTTTGACGCACTATTTACACATATGCAAAAGAGTGCTTTATAGTAATAAACGTTGGCTAATAGAGAGAATCGTTGCATGACCAAACGAGTGATATTTTTTGACTTGATGCGCTGTGTTGCTGCGGTAGCGGTGATTGCGATTCATGTCTTAGCGCCTTATCGAGAGCTGCAAAACTCAATCCCTTATGGTGAATGGCTGACCGCAGTTACGGTTAACGGTATGACTCGCTGGGCTGTGCCAGTATTTATTTTGATTTCTGGTGCTCTGATGCTGAGCGATACCAGACCTTTCGACTTTGGCTATTATGTAAAAAGGCGTCTTGGCAAAGTGTTGGTGCCTTTTATCGTGTGGTCTTTGTTCTATGCTTATCTGTCAGGGTGGAGTGCTAACGGCTTTGACTCATCGCTAGCATTAGACGTGTTTAAGAATAGTCCGCATCACGAAACCTATTACCACCTGGGTTTCTTCTACTATTTCATTCCACTTTATTTTGTTATCCCAGTGCTGCAATGGCTGATGAAACGTACTGATGATACGGCTTGGTATGTTTATCTCGGGCTATGGCTTTTAACCACTACCTTGTTCTTATTCCACATTGATGGTCCTTGGAGCTATGAGATTTGGCTGTATACCGGCTACTTACCGCTTGGCTATCTGCTGTATAAAAAGCTACCAATTAATCCGTTTACTGTTGGGATTACTATCATCCTTGGTAGCATCTCTTTCTACTTTACGGTTAATTCTGTAGTGGAACTGAGCCTCGCTAATGGCGAGTACAGTGTTGGGCGTTGGTTCTCATACAAAACGCTTAATGTCGTGGTCGCGGCGAGCATGATTTTTGTATTGTGCCGAGCGTTTGGTGAATCATTATCAGACGGTGCGAAGAAAGTGGTGAATTTGATCAGCCAAAATAGTCTGGGCATTTATTTGCTCCATCCTATTTTTCTTTGGCCGATGAAAGAGTTCGGCTGGTATCAAGGACACCCTGCATGGGTTATACCCTTATGGATACTGATTAGCGGAGCGGCTTCGTTGGCCGTCAGTTGGCTATTATCTCAGTCGTCTAAGACACGCTGGTTACTTCCTTGATGAACACTTTAACGTAACAAGGAAAAATGAATGAACTGAGTTCCTCGATAGGTGAGTATACCTTTGTCACCAGGGTTGATGGCATGAAAGTAATGCATACCCACTTGGAACTCTCTTTTGGGACCGAGTCGCCCTTTTTGCACGTAAATCCAAAACTCTTGGTCATCCTCACCGATGAAAGGATTGTCTACCGCAATGGACTGTTTATCTAAAATGGTCACTTGAGCCTGTTTTTCTGGGGCATGCTCACCTTGCATATGGCGTTGGTAGAAGCGAGAAAAGAGCAATACCGCCACCACGAGCAGTATGATGAGAGTAGCAAGCAAAGAAATCTGCATAGTGGCTCCTAAAACAAATTAACCGTTTCATTGTACGTATTCGTTTGATTTTTGGAGCTATGTGACGTTATAAAAGGGATGTAGCGCATTGATTGGTCTTATTTTTTCGGCGCACTTCACACTTTGATATTGAGCTTTGCCAATACTTAAGCAGAGCTACGTATAAATAGCAAAGTCTCTAATAAGTTGAAAAATCAGTGCATGGATAGTGGATGGGAGAACGTAGATGTCAGATATAGAACAAGTGGTTCTTCGCACTAGAAAATTAGAAAAATTATTGCGTCAACAGTATCACGCACGAGGCAAAGGCTTACATCAATTGATCACTAGCTGCGAAGAACGTTTACCTCATGATGTTATTGCGAAACTTCGTTTTGTCGCAACCATACGCAACAAAGTGGTACATGAAGACCGCTATAAACTTGAAGATCGCAAAGCTTTTCTATCGGTATGTAATGAATGTGAAAAAGAGCTAACGCCTCGCAGCAGCCGCTTTGTTTGGAGAGTTGTTATTTCATTGGTGATGTTTGTGACCATGATAGCACTTGTTTTCTACTATCTTCATTGGGAAGAACTGGCTAAACACATTCAGTAATCGATCATTTTTCTTATAGAGTGAAAATAAAAAAGGACGCAACTGCGTCCTTTTTTATTTGTATAACATTAGGTTAGTACATCATTGGCAGTGTCATCAAGCCAACGATAACTGCGATCATTACTAAACCTTGTTTTTGAGATGAAGAAATCATAACACTGCTCCTTTTCTGTCTATTCACCTGTGGATTCAGATTACCACTAATTTATCGGCTTGATCAACACATTCTTTCATAGTTGCTTATAACTATAACTTTAGTTGTCTATATTTGCGCATTTTTAGTGATGTTTATGTGTTATTTTGGTGCGGTCACATACTGAACGTTGTGCTTTCTATTTGTGCTGTTTGTTTTTAATTTATTGATTTATATATTTTTTTGTTTTGTCTTATGTTGGTTGTTTTTTGTTTTATGGGTGTATGTAGACTTTGGTTCAATTTGGTTTGCTTATCTTGTTTTTGTGGTTGTTTACCGCTTTTATGAGTTAGTTGTTGATAGTTGTTCTCATTAATCTGCCATGGTTATTTAGTATCGGGCACTTAATTATAACTAATTTTAATATTTATCATTAAGGCATCTGCTTTGATTGTTTGTAGGTGTATTTTTGTTTAACATATTGAATATATAGTATTTATTGTTTTAATTTCTGTTGGTTTTTTGCAGTAAAGCAAACGTTTGCCATGTTGGTTTTGTGTATTTATAGTTGGCTAGGTACGTTTAATGTTTTTTAGCTTGCTAAATATTGATGTTTAATCGCTTGTTGAGCTTGAGATTGAGAAAAATTCAATAGATGGTGGTCATGTCAGTAGCATGATGAATCACAATCAAGATCCAATTTTTGTCTTTCATTTCTGGACATCCGATCTAACCTCACTACACTGGCGGCAGATTGTTAATGAGGTATAGGCATGTTGGGCTGGATTTCGGCTTTAATCTCTGGATTTGTCAGCATATCTGCGTTTGAAAATAATAAAACGAAACTGGCTATAGTGTTTAATACACTATGCTTAGGCTTGTTGTCGTTCATGGTGATAAATCAGCAAAATGATGGGTCGGTAGCATCTCTATGGGTTCTTGCCGGCTTAGTTGTATCTGCAATTGCCGACATTTATCGAATTCAACAAAAGCAGGCGAAAGCTTGTTTTAGTGCTTTTCTCGTGGTACAGCTTTTTTACAGCAAAGCGTTTTGGATTCAACTTACCGGACCAATGATCTGGTGGTTGCCTGCTTTGCTTATTGCTGCCAGTATCGTTGCCTTTTTCCTGCTGTTACCTCAAATCGATACTTTGATTTTCCCCGTCACCGTAATGGGAATGATGTTGCTGCAGATGACAGGGGCATCTGGAGAGGTATGGATTACTAACCCAACACCTTCTTCATTGCTTGGTTTTATCGGTAGCCTTAGCTTTATTGTTTCGGCAATCATTCTCGCGATTCATGACTACCGCCAGCCATTACGTTATGGCAACGCATTAATTAGCGGCTGCTATCTGCTGGCGCAGGGCTTAATCGTCGCTTCTGTTGTTATTTAAGACTGTTTTAAATCAACACTACAGTGTCGCAAGCGAGATAAGCTAGTTCTCCATCTGTTTAATAAAAACGGTTTAATAAAAACTGTTTAATAAAAACCAATTGGAGATTCACTGTGGAACAACAAATTCACGCCCATAAAATTCTCAATCAGTTAAAGGTACAACCTATGACTGAGGAGCAACTGCGTCATTTCATTGCGACTGAATTTGGCTCTCAAGCTCTTTTCCGTACCTGTAAACTTAATGGAATGGATGTCGAAGCGTTACTTACATTCTTTCAAGCTCAGCACAAAGTGTTGATTAAAGACGGTATCTGGCATTTAAATCAGGCAGAAATTTGCCAGCATTAACAATGTTCGCTTTGCAGATTTTTCGTGCTTCTGACTACGATTGTTCTTAATCGTAAAAGCGGAGGTAGGTTGCTATACTGCGCCATTATGCTTATTTACACTGAGGCACTATGGACATCTTATCTGCAGCAACATTGTTATTTTTAATCATGGATCCTTTGGGCAATCTGCCCATTTTTTTATCGATCCTGAAACACATTGATGCTAAACGCAGACGTATTGTTCTGATTCGAGAAATGCTGTTTGCCCTTGCGATTTTGATGCTGTTCCTATTCGCAGGCCAGTCGATCATGGACTTTTTGCATGTGCAGCCAGAAACGCTGAGCATCTCGGGCGGTATTATTCTTTTCATCATCGCGATTAAGATGATCTTCCCTAGTGCTGGTAGTATTACCGGTTTAGCAGCGGGTGAAGAGCCGTTTATCGTTCCTCTTGCGATTCCTTTGATTGCAGGTCCAACCGTGATTGCGACTCTGCTGTTGTTATCGAGTCAAAACCCAACCCAATTGTTAGAGCTATCAGCCGCCGTCATGATTGCCTGGACGGGCACATCGGTCATCCTGATGTTCAATGGTTTCTTCCATAAAATCCTTGGTGAACGCGGCCTAAAAGCAGTAGAAAGACTGATGGGCTTGCTACTGGTGATGATTTCCACCCAAATGTTCCTCGATGGCATTAAAAGCTACGTAGGGATGTAATACTTATCTGGAAAATTCATTGTTCAGTGATTGGGCATTGATACCAATCACATTAATTTCCTAATCAAGTAGACATTGAGTACTGATAAGCAAACCCTCCGAGCCATGGATGGCTCGGCGCAGTTTCAGGGATGTTTTCTTATAAAATGAAGGGATGCGAGTTTGCGTTCGATGCCTAATTACATTTGCATCGGTGATTAAGCTGCTATCCGTGTTTTAAGAATGTGCCAACACATTAGTGTCCATGACATTAACTTGGTTTCGACCGCTGCTTTTGGCTCTGTATAAAGCGTCGTCCGCCAGTTTTATCGATTTCTCTAGTGGCTGTTTCAGTGATACCGCTGCAACCCCTAAACTTATCGTCACACTCAAGCGTTGCTCATCAGTCTCGAATGGCTTTAATTCTGCGACTTCTCTACGGATTCGTTCAGCACATATTCGAGCTTCTACTATGTCGGTATTGGGTAGTAATAGGATGTATTCCTCGCCACCGTAGCGAGCTGCAATGTCTCTTTTTCGCGCGACTTTCTTCAAGGTGTTAGCTACTTCGACAATCACCTTATCACCGACGGTATGTCCATATTGGTCATTAATCTGCTTAAACCAATCGATATCACAAATGATGACAGACATAGGTTCATGAGACAGCAAAGCATGAGCATACTCACGTCCAGCCGTAAGGTGGAAATGACGTCGGTTGTAGAGCTGGGTGAGCGGATCGGTGGAGGCTTGCTGTTTTAGCTCCTCTTGTGAGGCCTTAATCTCTTCTAGCAGTCGAATTCGATAAGCAATAATCAATGCCAACACTAAAGCTTCCAGCATGATGCCAATGCCTACGCCGTGGCTGGTAACATAATTAAATTCGATCCGCCCTTGATAATAGAGAACGGCCAGCGCATTAAAACCGATGAATAAGCTATGACCGATCAAGAAATACCAAGCTACAGGATGCCGTTTTACGACCAGTGAAATACTTACACTCAGAGTGATGAGCATCATCAAGGCCGCTAAGCTGCTTGAATAACGCAGAGCAGCGACAATATCTATCATGCCGTAGCAGAACTCAATACAGAGCAGTATTAACACCAGCATTAACGCTAGGTGTTCTTTCGGGTACTGTTTTCGGGTTTCGAAAATCGCCATCATAAATAGGATCAAAAATATTGGCATCGTCATCAGAGTTAAATGCCAATGCAGGGTTTTCGAGCCGAAAAAATGGAATACCTCGGCAAATAATCCGTATGAAAGGGCTATCCAAATAGCTCCTGAGATAAGGTAACAGGCGTAGAATAAGTTCTCTTTTTGCCGAGAGTAGATGAACAACAATAAGTTATAAATGATCAGCGCCAGCAACATGCCAACCAGTAATGCAATGTCGGTAAAGCTGCCAATCAAAGCGCGTTGTGAGAATTCACTATTGTATAAATTAATGGAAAACCACTGATGGGAAAAAGAGACACTATCAAGATATAAGGTTTTGTTTTGCCCTGGCAGCAGTTCGATATTGAATACCGCTGCACCACCGTACATCCATTGGAAAGTGTCTGGGTCATCCAAATCTAATCGGCGTGGCGGTAGGATGCGGTTATCCACCACTTCATAGAGGCCCACTTGTCGGTTGTGATAAGCATAAGGGTGATGGAGGAAGACGGTCTGTGAATGGGCGCTGGTGTTCTGGATATTGATTCTGGCCCAAGTTTTAATGGCCTTCGTACCGAGAGAAATTTTATTGGTAGATTCAATGAAGGGCTGTTTAACCACTTCTGAAATAGGCATGACTTCAGAGCCATCAACAAAGTACTCCATCTGAAAATCGACCAATGATGAAGTATTTTCATTCCATTCAATGGGATGGACTTGTGCATGTACAGCTATCGCACAGCACATTGTGAATAGCGCGACCAAAATGCGAGATCCCAACTGCATACCTGTATTAACTTCTTCTTATATAAGTAATTACAAGTATGCCAGAAGTTATTCACATGTCACGGATCCAGCGTGAGCGATTGATCAAAGTTTATGAAGCTAGGATATCAGTTTTGGTGGTTTCAATATCAGGAAGAAAGCGCTTTAGCGTTTAAAATAACATTAACTGCGTAATGACTGTGACGAATGCATCAACCATATTTCTTTTAAAAATCAGCGATTGTAAGTTCTTATAGCGATCTGATTCGATATCAGAAATTATGGCTAGGGATATGACAATTTTTTATATTGATGATGGTGAGCGAATTAATCGCTGATTGACTGGAAAAGTTTGGGAAACAAATTGAATCGGGTAGAGTATCCGAAGTGAAGCTGCCTATTTAGTCGTTATTCAACTTCATGAAAACCATCGATTGTATTTCATGAAATATTTATCTACTTTATAGATAGTTGGAAGTCTAGTTGAGACCGAAACCAAGATTCGGGCTTGTCTGTTGACAAGATTCCGCCTTGTACGCTGGCTAGGCTTCCGACTTCAATTGGTGAATCTATAAATGCCTATTATCTGCTCAAGTCTCTCTTTGGTTTAGCTCTCGACATAGCCAATTTTTTTATTCCTGTCGAAAAACTAGTAAGCCTCTTGAAATAAAAGATCAACCTTTACCAATATTTAAGACTGTAATAAATATCTAGCCCAGAAATTCACTCAATCAATTCAAAACAATTAATTTTTTTGTTAGATATTATCAATATTGTATTGCATTACATCGGTAATAATTGGCAATTCTTCTTTATCTAGTTCTGCAATCACTTTTTTAAGCAGAGGTACGTCACGCTCAGCAAGATCAACATAAATGAATAGGCAAAGTGTATCGATGCTGCCTTCTAGCTCACGTAACCAGTCGAGTCGCTGAATAGCATTTATAGCTTTGGTCGCTAACACTTCGTTGGGCGCACCGCTATTAACGCTGTTAGTGAAATCTCGGTATGCAAGCTCGGCATGGACTTTCTGTTGTTTTACATATTCTACATTGGCGGCCCGGGCTAGAGTTTTTCCTTCTTTCAGAATTTTTTTATCAAAATTCTTCTTTGTAACATCAGCTCTTAGTTTATAAGCGACGTAAAGCATATTTGCGATAAGAAAGCCGATTATTATTACTGTTCCGATCATGATAAAGACTCTTTAAAATTTATCTTGTTCACTGATATTGTCAATTTAGCTGATGTGATTAAAAATCGTGTGAAATAGGACCAAGCTGTGTTTCACCGATATAGAGTTGTTGCTGGCTGAACCTAGTGTGTAAATACAAACCCTGTCGATTTCATCTGCATAACTTCCTTTGAGGGTGTACATCATTAAGAAATTTGAGTGAATGCTGGAGCCGCGAATAGTACTGTTATTGTGAGTAGTAAGAATAGTTGTCTCATTGACCTTTCCTCTCTTGGCTAGCTATGCTTCATAGACGACGAGTGTCACGAAGCCCTTGGCGCTCATACTTCCTTTTATTCGCTATTGCATCCAATTATTAAATTTAATAGTGCTGTTTTCTGGAAGAAGTTAATCCCTGCATGCTCTTCTAGATACAACAATGCCCGCGTTAGTGGCGGGCATTGGTTTTAGTTATTAATTAGTGATCTCTACATCGTATGATGCGTTAGTACAGTCGCCATTTTGATTGTTAGAAACAATACGGGCAGATTCTATGCCATTCGCATTGCTAAAAATGATTTCACCGTTACTGTCTACCACAATTTCAATCGTTGGTTGATAGCTTAGAGATGAAGTCGTCGATAATGTATAGCTGGCGCCAGTATCCATTGTTAGCGTCCATCTTTTATCGTTGTCTTTGATATTACGGTTACCGTTCCCGTGACCGTTCCCGGTAAGTACACCGGCTTCCGCTTGTTGAAAGTTTGGGTTATTTGCCAAAAGTTGCTGTAGCATAGCGAACATTTCCATGCTGTAACTCAGTTTATCTTCATCAGAAGTAACGTTCAGTTGAACATCATTTATAACTATCCCGCCACTGGTAGAGTAATCTTTCGCTTCAACAAACTGTTGTGTATTGGTTAAACATACAGAATCTAGTAATGCCCACTGCTGTTGAACCACTTCCGGTGTTAAAGCTACAGGTATAGTCGCCACGGTGATTTCTTCACTAGAGAAAGAATTATCAATAAGCCCTAAATCGTCAGGCGTATATATCGCCTCTGCTTTTGCTTCTAGAATTTGATCATGCTCAGCATAGCTATCCCATAATGCTGCCTGTTCATCTTTTTTAGATTCAGTGTAAGTTTGTGAATCTAAACTATCTTGAAATGAACCTGCTTCAGCCATTGAATCGGCGGCTTCTTCCTTCTGCTTCCAGTCTACATAAGCTTTATCAGCATCTCGGTTTATTGATTCTTCTAGAGCCAACTCAGACTGAATGTTATCAATATATTGAGCATATGCTCTGTCAGTTTGAGTTCCGTAGTTATTTGTGTCTTTCGGTGGCTCTGAAGGAGCGTTTGGCGTTAAGTAACCGTCATGTTGTATTGGTACAAAATTATCTACAGTTACTTCTTTTTTAATGAATAGTGTTTTCATTACATCAGCCAAATTCGAAGTAGTTACAGAAGTCCCTCTAGGTGGATTTGGCACTGTAGAAACTTGTGTCGGTATGTTTTGTTCAACTTCAGGAATTGCCGCTGGAATGGCGATAGGTGAAACATAGGCTTCACCTTTAACAGATTTCTTAACAATTGCAGGTGTAGGTTCATCTTGCTCAATGCTTTTGGGTTCTAGAGTAGGCGAACCCTGCTTAGTTACTGTAGGTACAAGACTTGGTTCTGCATTCGGAGTTGCATTCGGCGTTGCATTAGGAGTTGCTTCTGATGCCTGTCCGTTAGTACCACCACCACCTTCATCACCACCACAGCCAGATAAAATTGCTGTAATAGCAGCAGCGATTAATAAGTTTCTTTTCATATCAGTCATACCTTAGTAAAACCACCATGCTTGGGAGAACTAAAAATTCTTCATACTTGGTCGTTTGGGTTAATTTGGCGTTTCTGAATAAAAAGTACCTAAGTGATTAAAATTAAATAAATTATAAAATTTAATAAGCGATTAATTATGGCTGACAAATAGAAGCTAAAAGGTTTCGACTGTAAAAGAGACGTTGAGAAATGGTGACAGTCACCCTGCAATTACGATTTTGATGGTTTTCACTTAAGTGAAGTCACTAAAGAAAGTTAATGGTGTGGTCAATATATCGAATCAAGATAGGGGATGGGGATGAGATAGCATTTAATGATTAAGTTGCATCCTATTCACTTCGGATTTTCTATGATGTTCCAATATACAAACACTCTTTCTTTGGGAAAGCGGAAAATAAGCCCCTGTGATTCAAGACCACGTTGGCGGTAAACTATTTTTCCGAACTGATCGGTAAACGTTCCTACAGCATGATTTTCGTCCGGAGAAAGAGCGTGAACGATTCCATCACTGCGGTTTATAGTGATGTGGCCCTGCCTTTGGGAAAAAATACAGGGGATTATCCTATCAGGTTTCTCTGTACTGTTTTGGTAAATTTCACAATGTGCTGTCGTAGAATCAGCGTACACATTCGCCGTTGTTACGATGTTGAGTAGTAAGGTAAATAAGATTCTTTGCATGTTAGTCTCTTACTGTCATGTACATAAGGAAAACGTGCTAATAGGACATCGTGTATATGGGCATACGCTTTAGCGATACTTAAACGCCTGTCTATATTGGTCGTTAATAAGTTGCATTGTTTTTTTGTTACCGCCTCTATCCGGGTGGTATGTAGTACTAAGCAATTTATAACGCTTTTTTATTTGGTCGACTGTTTGTAAATCTTCAAAAAAATCGAAACTGTGAATGGGCGTTTGGTTGTTTAATCCAGCAGAAAGGCAAGCTATACGAAGGTTCGCGTGTTTAATGATTTCATTCGCATGTACCACTTTTTTCTTCTCTAGTTCATATTCTTTGTTTAAAGCTTCTAAACGTGTAGAGTATGATTTTATCAATTTATAAGCTTTGATTTTTTCGTTTTTAATTCTGGTGTGACGTTTGGTTTCCGCATGTTCACGGGCTTTAAAGAATAGAAATGCAATAATTATAAACGCAGAAATGATAAGCATGAGATAAAGTCCCACTTTGTCATCTGAAAAATACTTTAGAGGTGCAGTCATTAGCGGAGATGAAAATGCTAATAGCGATACTATCAACATTTCCATCTTTAGGGTTTTTATAAAGCTTCCTCTTCTTGATAACTAGAAGCGGTAACCCAGGGTCAGGCGCGATTCAACAAAGATAACATCATCTTCCAATGCACTTGCGTCTGTCTCCAACGTAGCGGTGAGTTGTTTGTAGCTAACTGCTGCACCAGTTCCTACATAAACTTTGTTATATGTTTCACTTGAACTAGTGGTAGAAGATTTATACTCAATCGTATTGAAACCTATTGCTCCAAAAGGTTTCACTGCCCATTGTTGTCCTTCAAAGCGGTAGCCAAGGTTTACACCTGAATAAAAACGTTCGGTGTCTGTATCTACATTTTTGAAATTAGAATCGTCGAGTGATGTTTTAGTATAGCCACCTGTAACTCCAACAATTTTATTGACGCTATAATCAAACTGTACACCAAATCCATTGGATAGCATCGAATCTTCACCGTTGATTTTTTTATCACCATCTAGGTTGATTGATTGGCCGACAACAGATCCTGATACAGTCAGACCATCAAAATTAGATAGTTCCGCTTGTGCTGCACCAGATAAAAGGGTGATAACTGCTGCTGCCGCTAAAGTATATTTAATCATTTTTATTGCCTTACTTAATAAGTTACAGGTAGGAGCTTTATGCTCTTAAGTCTGTAATTGCTTTTGCTCATGTTGAAGCTTTTGCCATCACGCCCTCATCCGTAACTTGCACAGTGAATGCAAAAAGCTTTAGTCCCGAGTGATAAGTAGCACTGCTCATTACCAACATCGACAGACTAAATCTTCGCTAAGTAAACGACTTGTAATTAAAATTAATAATATTAAATATCAATAAAATCAATGTATTATAAATAAATATTAAGCTTTCTTCTATTGTTGTCATCGAGGTTTCGATCGGGAACGGTGTGAACTGTTCAGATTCGTCGTTGTGTCAAAGTCATCTGGTGAGATAATTTGATATGTAGTAGCGTTAATATTAGTGATACTGAACTAAATTCTGCTTTGTTAGGTTTTCAGATGGCGTCCGGTATCGTAGAGTAAGGTAAAGTTAATAGCATAAGTTATAGATTTTTCGGGTTTACTTTATTTTGCGATAAACAAATGGATAATCTAAAAGAGATGAGATTGAAATGGATGCTAACGATATAAAGATAAAATGTAGTGAAGAAGGGGGTAGCTACTTCATTATTATCGACGACGTCAGATATAAATGTTCGTATGCGGAGTCAGCTATTTTGAGTACGCTGTTGCAGAACAAAGGCAATTTCTACTCCAGAGATGAATTGGCTGTAATTGGTTGGCCTGGGAAATTAGTGTCAAAGAATTCAGTCCCGGTTTCTATGGCCAACCTTAGAAAGATTTTCAAGAATCATACAAAACTAGATGTTATCGAAAATGAAAAGAACAAGGGCTATATCATCACTATTGATAAAATAAAATTGATACCTACGGAAGAAGCCGAAGTAAAAGATGATAAGCTTGACCTAACTAACGTTAAAATTACAAAACCTGTATTAGTCAATACAGACAGAAAAACCAAGCTAACTCACATTAAGAGCTTAATATCAAGAGGTTTGGCCTATCCTCTTTTTTTTGTAAATATGGTTTTTCTGCTATTAGTCCTTTTTCATAACAGAAGTGATTTAGAACCTATCCAGTTAAGCCTTACAAATAGTGATAGATATATTGCTGTTTCTACGAATGATAATAATTTTTTAGCCAAATTAAATAAAGATAAAATCAATAAACAGACTGAACATCATAGTTTTACTAACATTGCGAGCGATCTAATGTTGGCAAAGCAAGAAGATAAAAATATAATTTTTATCAATTCATTAGGTGATCGAGTGATTATAGATTGTTTGGTTAATGATAAATTAGAGTCCTATTCTGGAGATGATATTGAAACGATAATAAGTGAATTGAACGAAAAAGGGTGTGAGCTATGAAGTACTTTAAATGGTTCAATATATTATGTTTTTTTATCCTTATTATCTACGTAATCTATCCTATAGATAGAAAAGCATCTCCAGTTGATGGATTCTTTAAAAGAAATGAAATAATTATCACCAAGGGAGAAGATCGCGTCGCGCTAGATACTAATGCTGATTTTATGGCGGCAGACAAAAAATATACTTCTATTATCACTGTAACTGATGTTGATAAAAAAAATCAATTTAGTACCTTCTCTATAGATGGTGATATTTATAGTAAGAATGGGCTCATTATCTCTAAAACAAATAAAGTAGAAGAGACAGTTCAGATCAACAAACAGGTTATCTTTACTGCATCTTCTTCACCTCTAGTCAGCCAAATTCAAAAGTCTTTTTTAGGCATTGATATCTATAGAGAACGCCGGTATCAACACATATTCATCAACGACTTTTTTTGCTATTACGATGTCGATAAACACATAGCACGTTGTATGGAATAGGCTTTCTTCACTGTATTTGTAAACCTCCTCTAAACTAGCGACATACCATTTTAGAGTTTTTCGACTTAGACTGAGCACAGAAGCTGAACCATTTTTCTTCGTTCTCTAGTCTTATTGCTTTGCTTTGCTTTGCTAATAAAATACCACGTATATTTTTTATTTGAGTAGTTTTGATGCATTTTAGATATGACATTAATGGATTAAGAGCTATTGCGGTGATAGCAGTGGTTCTTTTCCATTTTAACCCCGCTTGGGTTCCTGGTGGTTTTGCTGGAGTAGATGTGTTCTTTGTTATCTCTGGTTTTTTGATGACGGGGATAATCTTTAGAGGCCTGGAGAGTGATGATTTCAACTTGTTTAAGTTTTATGTAGCTCGTGCGAACAGAATCATTCCTGCTCTTGCTGTTTTATGTTTAGTGCTTTTGGTGTTTGGGTGGTTTTATCTCGTACCTCCAGATTACCAAGCATTGGGTAAACATGTTGCTAGCAGTATGGGTTTTCTTTCTAACGTAGTCTATTTGAGAGAGTCAGGATATTTTGATGCAGCCTCACATGAGAAATGGCTATTGCATACATGGTCATTGTCCGTAGAGTGGCAGTTCTACATTCTCTATCCAATCGCTTTAGTTGCATTTAAGAAGTTTTTGTCTTTAGAAAACTTAAAACGATTAATCGTAATTGGAACTGTTTTAGGTTTTGTTCTAAGTGTTGTTGTGACAATGAAGTTGCCAAATTCAGCTTACTATCTTCTTCCTACAAGGGCGTGGGAAATGACGATGGGTGCTGTTGCTTTTCTTTATCCTTGGCGTTTATCTGAACGCCAAAAGAAGCTATCTGAACTTATAGGTTTAGCTCTAATTATCGTTTCATATGCTTTTGTGTCCAGCGATGTTCCATGGCCTGGTCATTTTTCTTTATTTCCCGTTTTGGGCGCTTATCTGATCATTGTTTCGAATCAACAATCAAGTCTAGTAACTAACAACAAAGCCTTTCAATACTTAGGTAAGTGGTCATATTCCATTTACTTATGGCACTGGCCTATTGTAGTTGTAGGCTTCTACTTTTACTCTGAACACTTTGAGTTTGTTGGTATATTTCTATCTATAGTTCTAGGTTTTTTAAGTTTTCACTTTGTTGAAAGGGTAAAGTTTCCATCCTTTGAAAAGTGGTTAGATGCGATTAAAGTTAAACCTTTGTATTTGGCATTAATTGCTAGTGGGCTTGGTTATTTTGTGTTGACCTCTAACCCTAATCAGTATCTCTTTCCAATGAAAGTATCAGTCCTTGAATCAATAGAACGTAAGCCTTATGCATGTTTTGATAAAAATATGATGCATGAAAGTGAAGATGTTGTGTGTAAGTTAACAGAGGGAGATCGGTCGATTCTTGCTATTGGCGACTCTCACTCATACTCATCACTTCCTGCTGTTGAAACTCTTGCTAAAAATAATAATTTGTCGCTTTATTATACTGGGTTTAGTGGTTGCCCTCCAATTTTAGGAGTGTCTCCAATTAGAGGAGATCAGCATTTAAAAGATTGCAAAATCTTGAATGACAGAGCCGTAAAGTTTGCTGTTGATAGACAGGTGACAAAGGTCTTTTTAGCTGCTCGATGGACTTACTATACGGAAGGGACATATTCAAAAAACGGAGTTCAATACTTATCTATTGCTAGTGATAAAAAAAGCCGCGAAGTATCAAAAAGAGCTTTGATTACGGGACTTGACGCAACCTTTAAAGCTTATTTTGATCACAATATAGATGTTATTTTGATGCTTCAGGTTCCTATGCAACATTCTGATCCAGATGAGATTTTTTACCGTTCATTGCTAAACGGAAAAGTGATAATTTCAAAGTTAGGTAAAAACTCAATCTCTTTAGAAGAACACGTAAGATTTCAAAAGGAAACTAATCATTTAATTGAGACAGTGGCAAATAAGTATCCCAATGTTACTATTTACGACCCGACCTCTGATATGTGCTTAGATGATCATTGTTTGGTAGGAAATGAAGATGTTTCTTACTATTTTGATGATGACCATCTTTCTATATTAGGGGCTAGTAAGCTAGTAGAGCCACTAAGTAAAATACTGGTTAATTAAACATCAATTCGTTGCACGCAGCAAAAATTTAGAGGCTTCAAGAAAGTCGGCAAAGCAGTTTTGGATAGACATAAAAAATCGGAAACCTATAAACAGGTTTCCGATTGTCTCTCATCAGAAGGATCGGTCAACCGATCATTCTCTGATCTACATTGCCCATTTAACGGGGCTTTAAGAGTGATTTGGAATCCAGTGGAAACAATAGAAAACCTTATTCTATGTTCTGAATTTGTTCACGCATTTGCTCGATAAGCACTTTCAGTTCAACACCAGAAGCGGTGATATCGGTGCTGATCGATTTAGATGCTAGTGTGTTGGATTCACGGTTGAACTCTTGCATCATGAAGTCCAGTTTACGGCCGCAAGCACCGCCTTTCTTCATCACATTGCGAGCTTCTTTGACGTGCGAGTCTAAGCGGTCTAGCTCTTCAGCAACATCGGATTTTTGCGCCAGTAGGATCAGCTCTTGCTCAACACGAGTCGGGTCCAATTCAACTTTTGCTTCTTCAAACTTATTAAACAGGCGATCACGTTGCCATTGCAGAATTTCCGGCATACGTGCGCGCACTTTAACCACTTCATCGCTGATCGCAACAAGACGTTGCTCAATCAGTTCTTTCATGTTTTCGCCTTCGCGAGCGCGAGCATCGATGAATTCTTTTACCGCTTCGTCGAATGCTTCAAGCAGAGTTTGGTTAATAACGTCCATATCTTGCTCTGGAGTTTCCATCACGCCCGGCCATTGCATCACTTGGAATGGATTAATGCGTGTTAGCTCGCCAGTCATGTGCATCACTTGGCCTGCCGCTTTAATCACTTGGTGTGCCAGTGCTTCGTTGATTCTTAGCTCACTTTGCGCTGCTGGATTCGCTTCAAAACGTAGGTTACATTCGACTTTACCGCGCGCTAAACTCTGACGAAAACGCTCACGCAATACAGGTTCTAGGCTACGAAACTGTTCAGGTAAGCGGAAGTAGGTTTCGAGGTAGCGTTGGTTTACCGAACGAATTTCCCATACGGCGCTGCCCCAATCGCCTTTGACTTCTTTGCGTGCATACGCAGTCATACTGTAAATCATCAGTGTTTCCTTGGTATTAAGCTGATTAATTAGCGCTAATAATAGCATACAAATCTTGCAGATAGGTGAGCGCTCATCTCGTTGTTGAAAATCCAAACCTAGGAACTGAATCAGATTTCCTATATAATCTTCGCCCAATAAATTTCGGTTACCGGCTGAGTTTTTTACGGACTTAGTTTCATTAACACCGCTTTGTTTCCACAACACAGGTAGATAGCGTATGCGTCCAGACAATCGTGCTGCAGATCAAGTTCGTCCAATTAAAATCACTCGTCAGTACACGGCATATGCAGAAGGCTCTGTGTTAGTTGAATTTGGCAATACTAAAGTGCTGTGCAACGCGAGCGTTGAAGAGGGCGTGCCACGCTGGTTGAAAGGCCAGGGTAAAGGTTGGGTAACGGCGGAATACGGCATGTTGCCACGCGCAACGCACTCACGTACTCGTCGTGAAGCAACTAGCGGTAAGCAGGGCGGTCGTACTATGGAAATCCAACGTCTGATTGCACGTAGCTTACGTGCGGTTGTTGATTTGGAAGCAATGCCAGAAGTGATGATTACCGTTGACTGTGATGTTATCCAAGCGGACGGTGGTACTCGTACTGCTTCAATCACTGGTGCCAGTGTGGCGCTAGCAGACGCGTTCACTAAGTTGGTTGCTGATGGCCGTCTGAAAAAGAACCCAATGAAAGGTCATGTTGCAGCCGTATCTGTAGGCATTCTAGGTGATGAGGTACTTTGTGACCTTGAGTATGTCGAAGATTCAGCAGCGGATACCGACATGAACGTTGTTATGACGGAAGAAGGTAAGATGATCGAAATCCAGGGTACAGCGGAAGGCGAACCGTTTAGCCACGAACAGCTACTTGATCTGCTTGCCGTTGCCAAGAAAGGCATTGCCGATATCGTTCAGGTTCAGAAGGCAACGTTAGAAAATTGATTTTATAGCTCCCATATGGGGGCTATTTTTTTATATGGAGCATCGCTCTTAGTTCTCCCCCTTATGAAGGGGGAGTTAGAGGGGGTGCTTTCACTGAAGTTGTCGCAACTGATGAAGTTTCAGTGGAGTAACCCCACCCAGCTTCCCCTTGAAAAGGGGAGGAGAAAGATAGCACCTCCCTTTTATAAGGGAAGGCGTTAAAGCTTGTTATTAATTGATAGAGAGAAAGAGATGAAAGCATACCAGCGTGAATTTATAGAGTTTGCCCTTGAGAAACAGGTGCTGAAATTTGGTGAGTTTACTTTGAAATCAGGCCGTAAGAGCCCATATTTTTTTAATGCTGGTCTGTTTAATACTGGTCGTGATTTGGCGCGTCTGGGCCGTTTCTATGCGGCTGCTCTAGTGGATTCTGGTATTGATTACGATGTGTTGTTTGGTCCTGCATACAAAGGTATTCCAATCGCAACTACTACGGCTGTTGCTTTAGCGGATCACCATGATGTGGATACACCATACTGTTTTAACCGTAAAGAAGCGAAAGACCACGGTGAAGGCGGCAACTTGGTTGGTAGCCCACTGGTAGGTCGTATTATGCTAGTGGATGACGTAATCACTGCCGGTACTGCGATTCGTGAATCAATGGAAATCATCAAGGCGAACGGTGCTGACTTAGCGGGCGTATTGGTAGCGATTGACCGTCAAGAGAAAGGTAAAGGCGAGCTGTCTGCAATCCAAGAAGTTGAACGTGACTTCGGTTGCGCGGTGGTATCAATCGTGAGCTTGACTGATCTTGTGACTTATCTTGAAGAGAAAGGCACGAACAACGAGCATTTAGATGCCGTGAAAGCTTATCGCGCAGAGTATGGTATTGGCGCTTAATTGAGTTGAATTCGTTCCCATAAATCTTCACTTATGGGGACGTTTAATCAAAGCCAGATTCAGTATTAGGCATGTGTAAAGCTAAGACTAAGTTCGCAACCACATGCTTGTGCATACTTCATCAAAGTTTTTATGGTCGGGTTTCCGGTTCCTTGCTCTAATCTGGAGATATTCGATTCTCTAGTGCCCATCCGCTCAGCAACTTGTAACTGTGTAAGGCCAGCAGATGCGCGCATAGCAAGTAGAGTGCTGATAAGTTTAAACTCAGCTTCTAAAGAGTCATATTCAGCTTTTACTTCAGTATTCTCTAATGATTTATTTTTTAGAGATTGTAATCCACTCATATTTCACCTCTTTCATTCGATTTTTGGCCAATTTGATGTCTTTATTTGGCGTCTTAAGGCTCTTTTTAACAAAAGCATGAAGAATTATGATATTTCGGCCATCTCGGTAGCAAAATAAACCTCTGGCTATACCTTCTTGCGCTTTTGCTCGAATCTCAAATAAACCTTCACCCATCGCTTTAGTATGCGGCTCGCCAAGATCGGCTCCGTAATCCTCAATTAGCTCAAGCAACCTTATTATTCGTGCTTGAATTTTAGGAGGCATTGATAAAATTGTTTGTTCAACGCCATCATAAAACTCAATTCTCCAACTCATCGTTGTATACCTATTTTTAGGATAATAGGTATTCGATATTATCGTATATGATAAGTTTGATGAGATCAAAAGGTGTGAAGTGTCCCGACATCTAGATTGAATGACGTTTGGTATAGGTGTGTATTTGGAAAACTGGGCTGTGAAGATAAGATACCAGTGAGATATCTTGCTCACTGGTATGAAATTAAAGTTTCTTACTTATACCGAATCCCTTTGGGAACATTCGGATCTTGCATGGTCTTAAAACGTTTGTGTAGCCACATCCACTGAGTTGGCGCACGCATAATTAGCATTTCCACGTACTTATTCATATAAGCCGCTGCTGCTTTCTCGTCTTTTTGTGGATAATTCTCTTCAACCGATACGTTAGCAATAATTTCGTATTTGCCGTCTTGATTGCGGAAGCCAGAACCCATCACAATCGCACATTTACTGGCGTACGCGAGAATGCTCGTTCCCGTCGTGGTACATGCGTCTTCTACAGCGAAGAAAGGGACAAAAACAGATTTGTTACGGCCATAATCATGGTCAGGTAAGTAAAACAGCAACTCACCCTGACGCATCACGCGAATCATCTTTTTCAAATCTTTACGGTCAACCAACTGGTTGCTGTTATGGGTGCGTCCCCAACACTGAATAAAGTTATAGGCAGGGTTACTGTGCGGACGAAAAACACCAAAGCCCTGAATACCTGTTTGCAGTACCGCAAAAGCGCGCGCGGTAATTTCTAAGTTCAGCGCATGGACACAGCACAGCAAAACGCCTTTTTTCTTGGCTTTGTACTCATAAAGCAAGTCGATATCTTTAGCGATAACCAAACGTTTAAAACGCCAAGTTGGCCAAAACCAGGTAATACCCGTTTCGATTAATGCCAGCCCAGTATTTTTAAAGTTATCGACGACCATCGCTTCAACTTCTTCAGCACTCTTGTCTGGAAAAGCCAGTTCTAAGTTACGTCGAGTGATGTGCGCGCGGCTTTTGCCAAAACGCATCCCAAGTAATCCCAAACCACGCCCTATTCTGAACAGCAAAGAGTAAGGAAGCACATTTACCACGAATGCAAGCGACCCAAAGCCCAGCCATACAGACCAGTATTTGGGGTGCAACAAAGAAAGGGTAAATTGAGGTTTGATGAACTTGTCTTGCGTCGCTTGCTTCATAGTCATTTCTTAATCAATTTGCGCACTGAGTAATGCCCAATACTCGTCGAAGTTTGCCGTTGGTAAGTACTTAAAGTCTGAACGAACAAAACGGTTCAAACTGCCTTCAACTTGGCCTAATAGCTGGGCGGCTAATGTTTTCTCGTCAACGGGGAATGATTTTCCTTCACGGATCTTACGTTCACGCAGAATTTGGCGTAGGGACGTTTCAATCCGTTCAAACAGTTGATTAATTCTGTCACGTAGACGTTCGTTTTCAAACATTAAAGCATGACCAGACAAGATTCTTGTCAAGCCAGGGTTACGTTCTGAGAATGCAAGGATAAGCTGCATCACTAATCGAATACGATTAAGCGTGTCTTTCTCTTCATCAATGATACGGTTAATGCGTGACATTAATGATTCTTCGATAAATTCGATAAGACCCTCGAACATACGCGCCTTACTTGGGAAGTGGCGATATAACGCCGCCTCAGAAACGCCGACTTGAGCGGCAAGTTTGGCGGTAGTGATGCGAGAGGCACCTTCGTTTGACTCAAGCATTTCAGCAAGAGCTTGGAGAATTTCTTCGCGGCGATTGGTTTTTTTATTGCCGGCCATAACCCGTATCTTCCTTCTGGTTATCACTGCTAGTAACGAAGTAACGGTTGATTGGAATAGACACCATTACCTCGCCAAATGTTTTTATTCTTCCTTCCCCTTAAAAAGGGCGGTGTCAGACTTGTACCTAAGAGCCTGTCATCGGAGGGAGAATTCAAAATAGCTTATTTAAGCTTGTCGTTAATCAGTAGCATTAAAGAGCGAGCAAGCTCAGTTTTACTTGCTAAAGGCAAGGCTTGCTGTCCTTGCGACCAAAAGACGGTCAATGCGTTGTCATCGCTATTAAAACCTTGTCCTTCAACGGACACGTCATTGGCGCAAATCATGTCTAGTTTTTTATTGGTTAATTTACCACGAGCGTACTGCTCAACATTTTGCGTTTCTGCTGCAAAGCCAACGGTAAATGGGCGTTTGTTACTCAATGCAGCCACTGAAGCGACGATATCTGGGTTTTTCACCATAGTAATGGTCAGCGTATCGCTATCACCTGTTTTCTTAATTTTCTGCTCGGCTACGTGTTCCGGGCGGTAATCAGCAACGGCGGCACAAGCAATAAAGACGTGATGCTCCGTTGCATGTTGCATCACCACTTGGTGCATATCAAGCGCACTTTCCACGTTAATGCGATTCACGAGCGCAGGCGTTGCCAAATTGACAGGCCCTGAAACTAAGGTGACATCCGCACCCATCTGGGCGGCAGCGTCAGCGATGGCATAGCCCATTTTCCCAGAGCTGTGATTGCTCACGTAGCGTACCGGATCTAGCGCTTCGCGTGTTGGTCCTGCCGTGATAAGTACACGTTTACCTTCTAATGGTTTTTCAGTAGAAAGTGTTTTTTCAGTAGATAGTGGTTTCGGACCAAAGAAGGTCTCGCAGTGATGAACGAGCTCCATCGGTTCTAACATGCGGCCTTTACCCACATCGCCACACGCTTGTTGGCCGGAAGCGGGTCCCCAAATCATTGCTCCACGACGGGCAAGCGTCACAAGGTTTTCTTGAGTGGCAGGATTGCCATACATCTGCTGATTCATCGCAGGAGAAACCGCAACAGGTGCGTCGGTTGCCAACACTAGCGTGGTCAACAAATCATTACCCATACCTGCGGCCATGCGAGCAATAAGATCAGCGGTTGCTGGCGCAAGTAGTACCAAGTCAGCCCATTTTGCTAACTCGATATGACTCATTGATGCTTCAGCACTTGGATCAAGCAAGCTATAAGACACCGGATTACCGGAGACGGCCTGCATGGTAAGCGGTGTAATGAACTCTCTTGCTGCGTCGGTCATGACGACTTGCACTTGTGCGCCACGCTCAATTAAACGTCGCGTTAATTCTGCGCATTTGTAGGCAGCAATGCCGCCACTGATGCCAAGCAGAATTTTTTTTCCTGCCAAACTTTGCATTCTGGATTCCTCAAAAAATCTGCGGGTTATGTTAGCACAACTACTGGAATATGTATGAGCTGTGTCAAATAGAGCTTTAACACTAATCAAATATATGAGAGAGAGACTGCAATTTAGCTAAATTTACTTTTAGGTCGCACAAATGGCAGAGGATAATATCAAAGTTGTTATTAAAACCAATATATGTGAGCTGAGGTGGTGGTCTATGTTTCGAACGATGAGAAGTCGTACCAAGTTGTTGTTATTAACCGTGGTTCCGCTAGTGTTAATCACCAGTGCCAGTTCTATGGCCTACTACTGGATAGGTATGAACAACTTGCAGCAAGAGCTGTCTCAGTACCGCGAGCAGTTAGTCAACAATCGTAAACAAGAGTTAAAAGCCTATTTAATGATGGGCGTAACATCAATCAAGTCCCTTTACGATGCTGATAACAACGAAGAAAATAAAGCATTAGCGAAAGACATTCTAAAGTCGATGCGTTTTGAAAGTGATGGCTATTTCTTTGCCTATGACTCAAAAGGCGTCAACACTCTGCATGCGATGAACTCTTCTCTGGAAGGTAAAAATCTGTACGGTCTGAAAGACGAAAACGGCGTTGCGGTTATCGCTGGGTTGATTGACGCCTCTAAAAGTGGTGATGGGTTCTTATACTTCTCTTGGCAAAAGCCTTCTCTTAAAGCTCAGGCACCGAAACTGGGTTACGCTGAATACCTACCAAAATGGGATTGGGTACTAGGTACCGGTATTTACATCGACGATATAGACCATCAGTTGGCAGAGCACAAAAAACAACGTTTAGCTGCGCTGTATGATCAAACTTACTCAGCGGTGGGCTTTTCTTTACTAGGGCTATTGATCACCAGCGTTATCGTTAGCCTATTGGTGGCTCGTGGTGTGGCGCCATTGCAGCATATCGTTAGCTCGCTAAAAGATGTCGCGGCTGGTGGCGGTGACTTAACTGCACGTTTGAAAGTGGAAAGTCAGGATGAAATCGGTGAAGTGGCAAAAGCCTTTAACGATTTTATGGACAAACTTCATCCGATGATCGCAGACATTCGTCGCTCTGCCGATGAAGTCGGTAGCGCAGCACAAGAGTTGGATAAACAAACCACTAAGTCTAGCCAGCAGATGAATGCTCACTGTCTTGAAACCGATAAAGTGGTTACTGCGGTCACTGAGATGAGTGCGACTTCGCGTGAAGTCGCAAATAACACCAACTCAACCGCACAAGCGATTGAATCGGCAAATCAACAAATTATTGCAGCGCAAAGGGAAGTGAACCTTGCCATCGACGGTATTGGTGCTCTGGTGAATGAGGTTGATCTGACCTCTGATGCTATAGAAGAGTTAAGCCAGCAAACCAGTAAGATCACGCAGGTTCTTAAAGTGATTGGCGACATTGCAGATCAAACCAACCTGCTAGCTCTGAATGCTGCGATAGAAGCGGCGCGAGCTGGCGAACAAGGGCGTGGTTTTGCTGTAGTGGCTGACGAAGTTCGTTCGTTAGCTAGCAGAACTCAAAACAGCACCAAAGAAATCAGCAGCATGATTGACGCGTTGCAGCAAGGTGTAAGCAAAGCCGTGACCAGCATGAATGCCAGCCAAGAACGGGGTGAGAAGACTGCCTTAGAATCTGTGCAAATTAAAGAGACACTGTCAGGCATCTCACAAGCCGTATCTGTTATTCAGGATATGAGTACTCAAACCGCATCAGCAGCGGAGCAACAAAGTGCTGTGGCGGAAGAGATTAATCAAAACCTAGTGACGATTCAGCACATCGTTAATGATCTCAGTGACAACCTAAAATACTCGGAATCGATCAGCGGTCGTTTAACGCAGGCCGGTGGAAAAGTTGGAAGCTTGGTTGGACACTTTAAGGTTTAATTAACACTCTCCGTTCATACAATATTGAATTGATTCTAAAAATCCCCAAAGTCGGTTGCGATTTTGGGGATTTTTCAGTTCTGTATGCAAAAAATACTCAAGCCTGAAGAGTACATACAGGAGCTGAAATGAAGCGCAAATTCCTTCCCAACGATTCGATGCCACGCGAAAAACTGCTTGCTCGAGGTCCGCAAGCACTGTCTGATGTTGAGTTGCTCGCCATAGTGCTGCGTACAGGTACCCAAGGCATGAATGTGCTGGAACTGGCTGATGTCCTGTTGCGAGAGTTTGGTTCGCTGCGTGCTCTGTTCTCATCATCCAAAGATCAGTTTTGTCGGCATAAAGGGCTCGGAGAGGCTAAATATGTCCAATTACAGGCATCGCTAGAAATTACACAGCGCTATCTGGCTGAAACGCTCAAACGTGGAGATGCGTTAACCAGCCCTCAACAAACGCAGTTGTATCTATCCAGCGTGTTGCGCGACCGACAGAGGGAAGCATTCTATATCCTTTTTCTCGATAATCAGCATCGGGTGATACAGGATGAAATCTTATTTGAAGGCACCATTGATGCTGCGAGTGTTTACCCAAGGGAAGTGGTGAAGCGTGCCCTTCACTATAACGCTGCGGCGCTTATTTTGGCGCATAATCATCCTTCAGGAGTTGCGGAGCCGAGCCAATCAGATAGAAGGATCACAAATAGAATCTGTGATGCTTTAGCTTTAGTCGATATTCGTGTTCTCGACCATTTTGTTATCGGTGACGGAGAAATTGTTTCTTTTGCCGAGCGAGGATGGATTTGAACATTGATCTGCACTTTTTATTTGCTAGAGAGCTGAGTAATACATAGAAAATAAAGTGAAAGCCTTTATTACAACCGGTTATCTCCCTAGGATTAGGTTGGTCAAAATTGCAGCGCCACAGCTATCATTGTGTTTAAAAACAAGGCTTAAAAGAGATTTGATGATGATTTCGCCTGAATGCGTAAAAAATGCTTAGCTTTCTCTCGTTTTCTGGTATGATTCGCACACATTTTTTAACACTAATTCAGCTCGCCAGAGAAAAAAGATCAGCGAATCCTGCAAAAAGGATCTGTTCGGGTCTTGAGCAATGCATATCAAGTTAGTATAATGCGCGACCTTTGATAGCCTTGCGTGGATTTTCCATAGCGGTTTTTACCTCAGTTCATTTTGAGCATTAAGAGGTTCAGCCAGCAAGGTTGATATCGAGCTGAAACGATTTGGAGAAGACATTCATGTCCCGAGTATGCCAAGTAACTGGTAAGCGTCCAGTAACGGGTAACAACCGTTCACACGCAAAAAATGCTACTAAGCGTCGTTTTCTGCCGAACCTACAAACTCATCGTTTCTGGGTAGAGAGCGAAAAACGTTTTGTTAAACTACGTCTAACTGCTAAAGGCATGCGTATCATCGACAAGAAAGGCATCGACGCTGTTCTTGTTGACATTCGTGCACGTGGCGAAAACGTTTAAGAGGAATTAGGCAATGGCTAAAGGCATTCGTGAGAAAATTCGTCTAGTATCATCTGCTGGTACTGGTCACTTCTACACTACTGACAAAAACAAGCGCAACATGCCAGGCAAATTTGAGATCAAAAAGTTTGATCCAGTAGTTCGCCAGCACGTTATGTACAAAGAAGCTAAAATCAAGTAATTGATTTACTCCTTTAAAGTAGTAAGAAAACCCAGCCTATATGGTTGGGTTTTTTCTTTTCTGCACTATAGAACACTTCCCCATTTGAAGGGGAGATACCATATTTCTCCTTCAAATGGGGAGGTTGGGTGGGGGTGCTTTCACCGCACTTAATTAAGATTGCAGTGATTAATAAGTTCAGTGGACTTCAACTCCCTCTAGCTATAGTAGTCCACTAAAATGGCCCTTATCTGAGGGGGAGCTAGAGGGGGTTGATGTCATTGCTTTACCTCTTCGCCAACCAAATCACGTTTACTTCATTCGTTGTTATTCATCCGTTGTTAAATGTTTCGAGATACCAGCTTTCGCTGGAATGACGAAGCTAGGCCTCTCTGTTATCCTATAGAAGTCTACATGCTACTAAGGATAGCTCATGCGTGTTGCTCCTCATCGTCGTCGTCGGTGGAACAATATTCTCATTTTGGCGGTCGTGTTGTTTATCGGGGTATTAAACCTACCTACGGTGATTAAGACCTATTTCATGCAGCCGCCTGTTGCGACTCAGTACCCAACGCTTCTTAATCCAAATTGGCAGTTACAGGCCATGCATTTTTCTCATTTATCATTAGAAAAAAATCAGGGGCGTTGGCGAGCGACGCCACCCAGTGAAATTGCGCCTGAAACGTTAGTTGAGCGGTGGAAGTTGCTTGTTGGAACAGAAGTCGATGACGCAACATACCAATCATTTCAGTCAATGCTACGCAGCCCACAAACGGTTGAAGTGTGGTATTCCGATCGCGAAGAACCACAAAGGATCACCTTTTATCAAACACCCCGTTTTTGGCTGTTTAAAAACTGGCAAGACAAATGGATAGCGATTTCGGTAGAGAAAGGGTATTTGTTACCTGAGTAGTAATAGGTCTTTGCTCCTCCCCCTTCGCAAGGGGGAGAACCAAGAGCAAAATACCTTCTCAATTTCTAACTAAGAGTCAGTTAGAAAAGGGGAGGAGTAAAGATAACAAGGAGCCATATGCCAGAGTTACCAGAAGTTGAAGTGAGCCGTATGGGCATTTCTCCTCATCTAGTGGGACAGACAGTACAGTCAATCGTGTTTCGTACACCGAAACTGCGTTGGGATATTCCGGCAGATCTCAAGTTGATGGAAGGGCTCGTAATACGCTCTATCTCTCGACGAGCCAAATACTTATTGATTGAAACAGAGAAAGGAACGGCAATCGTACACTTGGGTATGTCTGGATCACTGCGAGTGCTGGATGGTTTTATTGCCGCAGGTAAACACGATCACGTTGATCTGACTCTGAGTAATGGTAAGGTTTTACGCTATAACGATCCTCGCCGCTTTGGCGCTTGGCTTTGGTCTCCTGTTGGGGAATCTCACACCGTATTAGCCAATATTGGCCCTGAACCGTTAACAGACGCATTTACTGCGGATTACATGCTAGAGAAAGCGAAAAGTAAGCGTATCGCCGTTAAGCAGTTCATTATGGAAAACAAAATTGTGGTAGGAGTGGGGAACATCTACGCCAGTGAGTCGCTATTTGCCGCGAAAATCCATCCACTACGCCCTGCGAACTCACTTAAACTGGATGAGTGGCAAAGCTTGGTAACAGAAATAAAAAGCGTATTAAAAACCGCCATCGCACAAGGTGGAACTACGCTGAAGGATTTCGCTCAAGTCGATGGTAAACCCGGGTATTTTGCTCAAGAGTTGCAAGTGTATGGCAAAGCTAAACAGCCTTGCCCAGCCTGTGGCGAAGCGATTACTGATCTAAAAATAGGGCAGAGAAATACCTTTTTTTGTTCTCTCTGCCAAAAGTAGCGAGAGCCGACTTAACTTAGTCGGCTAGCTTTTAGCTGCAAAGAGAGAAATATTGTTGTGCTACAAGCAGCCTCAGCTTGCTCAGGATGGGCGAAGTAATAGTCCATTTTTTCCATCAAATCAGAAAAATCGTCTTTCACTTCAACGTAATGGATACCCGCCTGCAACTTACCTTCAATAAACCAAGTTTCGTTTTTTATCTTAGGTGTGCACTTACCCCATCAACGTAATATTGATGGGGGCGTTAGAGTAAGTCATCCATTGAAAATATAGTAGTGAGCTTCTTTTCATAAAGAGACTTAGAACGATTGGTCTCTATTAGATAAATTATTGCATCACATAATTTTGCAAGATTCTCGGCCATTTGGCTTTAATCTTTTTACGTGCGTACCATTTAATGTTACTTAGCAGCATTAATTTCCAGCCATAGTTTCGGCTACCTAACCCATCAATGACTTTGAGTAGATAGCCGGATTCAGTGCGTTGCAACAATATTTGGTCTTTATTGCAGTCACCAATATATATAGCGTGCTCAAGTAAGTACTGATTTAATTCGTCCAGCAATGATTTGGCTTGTTGAGAGCAAATAATCTGCTGTTCAATCGCCTTATCAAAGCGTATTGATGGGGTGCCATCAAAGTCAACGATGCGCTTAAATACCAGCCCTTGCCCTTGGTCTGTCTCAACTGTGCCATAGAATTTGGCAATATGAGTAAAAGGCACTGAGCGGCGTTTTAGACTAGATAGATAATAATTTTCTATCTTATTTTGGCTGCGATGAATTACGCCAGGAATATTAACCTTAATACATTTCGCAGCATCTTCAGGATGGATAACGCACATACGTTCGTTTCCTTGCCCGATTTTTAATTTTTCGTCGATTTGTATTTGTACCATAGGATTATAACTTGAATAGATTCCCTAATACGTCAGTCACTTGCATTGAGTGACCCCTAATAATTTAAACAAGTAATGAAATATCGGTTGAACTCTTAACTTGAGTACTCGATGTCTAATTAAAGATATCGGCGCTACAGCTGAATTCTTGATTATTTAGTGGGAATATTCCTACTTGTTGCAGGTAGATTACTTTAGGATGAATTTTTTAGGAATTATTTTTTTTAGCAACAATTTGTTCTTTTGATGGATGTCGCTGTCCAAAAGTTGTTACGCAGTACCAATGACGAGATTGGCTTATATGCATCTTGTTTTATTTTGGCTAGAGTGTTTATGAAGTTAACTGTTTGATACAAAAGTATTTGTTAAGTAACCGCCGAACCTTTGAGGTTCGGCGCGCCATTTGTGCAGATTATTTTGATAATTGAAGCAGAAGGTAAAAATATCAGAACCGCATATTCTTTAGTAATGTTTCGGTTTCATGTAACGAGTGACTGTTATTAATATAAACAAACAGAGGCGCATCCAGTTTATAACCGAGTTCGAAATAATCGTGTCGCAAATGATCAACGGCGTGCTCAGACAACTCTTGTTTGCGTGCCAAAATAACACTGGCTGGCGCATCTAGTTGAATGTAAGCACGTGGAGTCGGACACCAGCGAATACGGTTTTTAGCATCTGGATGCTGCACGACTTCTTTATCGAGAAAACGAGTGCCCGTCACTAATAAATCGGGATAGTAACGATCGATTAATTTGAGTTTGCCTAACCCCAGAGTCAGTCCTCGTAAATAGCCGTTAACCAGAGCAATATTGAAGAGTTTGCTTGATTGCAAATCATCGTATTGGTTCTTAGCCAACTTAAACCCTATGGCTTTATTGAGTGACTTTTTATTAAGGGTGCGGAGAATACTGTAAGTAATACTTTTGCGAAATAGCTTCTTAAACCGGTAGTACTTTCCTTGAACTGAGGTTGCGATGTTATCAATGACGGTGGTTTTACCTACGCCATCAGGACCAACGATAGCAATAAACTTTCGCTGTTTTCGAATGTCCTGTTTGAATCTAAAGTGACTTTTTTTCAGTCGATGGGCCAGTGAATAGTTGATTAACCCCATTGCTTGTAGCTTTTGATTGGCTTGTTCCATAACTTCAGGTGAAGGGTTATTAATCCACTCTAGCGTCTGTGTTTCGAGCCCGTTCAGTTGCTGGTAGTAAGCCAATCGTTGCTTGACCTCTTCAGCATCTAACGATTTCTTCTTCGATTTGAGGTGTGACAAATAGAAGGTCGCTGCGAAATCGGCAGTGAACGAAGCCTGTCCTTGCTCATCAAATGTAATCAGTCCCTTTTCCAGCAAGCTATCGACGCTAATGGCAGAACCTTTTTTGATATTGGATGCTTTGATATCCAGTTCGGTCCAAATATCCATCAGCACGCTTTGCTCCCCGCTATGAGAAAAGAGAGTCAGTTCTAGCTTATCCAAACGGTGCCGTTTGATGGCGAAAGAGTGGCGAGTATCTGCACACGCTTGATGCACAATTGTGAAGAAATATTCGACATCGTTAGGGTGTAGCAATAGATCAAAATCGCCTTGATAGATCTCAGGTTCACTGATTGGTTTTGGGCGAATAAACACCAAAGGGCGAGTATTATCGCTAAATTGAGTGAAGATAGTTTGGATTAATTCGACCATGAGCTATGCCTGATATAATAGGTGATTTATTTTTGAGCCATTTTAGCGTTGATGGCTTGATGAACGACTTGAGGTACAAACGCGTCAATATTTCCGCCATGGATCGCCACTTCGCGAACTATGGTTGAAGACAAGAACGCATACTCTTCGGCCGGAGTTAAAAATATGCTTTCTAACCCAGGAAGCAGACGGCGATACATAGTGGTTAAGCCGAACTCATATTCGAAGTCGACGGTAGTCCGCAAGCCTCTAATTAAAATATTGGCTTTTTCATCGCGAGCAAAATCAACCAATAAACCGCTAAAGCCTTTGGTGGAGACATTAGCAAACTGCTGTGTCGCTTGTTTTACCAGTTCCACTCGTTCTTCGAGAGTGAACATGGTGTTCTTAGAAGGACTGGCGGCCACCGCAATGATCACTTCATCGAACATACTGGCAGCGCGCTGAATAATATCCAGATGCCCATTGGTTAATGGATCAAACGTGCCGGGATAGATTACTTTATTCGCCATGATGTGCTGAAACCTGTTGGTAAATCTCTTGATAGAGCATGGCCGTATGCTCGATATAGAAATCTTTCAGTTTATGCTGTGCGCCGGCGACTAATTGTTCTCGACGCTGAGTATTTTCTACCATTTCCGCAATGGCGTTGGCGAGCGCGACACCATCACCGGGTGGAACTAACATGCCCGAAACGCCATCTTCGACAATATCAGGAATGCCACCAGTACGGCTGGCGACAACGGTTAAACCGGCATGCAATCCTTCTAAGATCACTGAACCCAGTCCTTCACTATAGGATGGGTGTACCATTAAATCTGCAGCCTTAAACCAACAGCCCATGTTGCTTTGTTTACCCATAAAGGAAACGTTAGTGAGATCGCTAGCCTGTTGTTCCAGCGATGGGCGCTCTTTGCCGTCACCGAGTAAAGCGAAGTGAACATGCGGTAGACGAGTTGCCAACTCACGTGCAGCTTTAATGGTGACATCGAAACCTTTGTGTTCAAGCATGTTTGCCGCATGAATGATAAGGAACTTATCAGAAAACTGTTCGCGAATAGCGGCGACTTGTGCTTCATCAACCGGATAGGCAACGGGAGAACTCGGGATTTTATGGATCGTTAGCTGTGGGTAAGCGTCTTTGATACGAGCAACGATCTCACCACTAAGGCCAATCAGCGCGCTAGCATGAGAATAGGCTTGATTTGCCAACCATTTTTTCTTTAGCGTGTTATCAATACGACGCGTCACTATATAAGGCACACCGTAAAGTTTGTGCTGGATCAGAGCCCAGTAAATCGCGCGTCCTTCATGCACATGAATGACATCGCAATTGGCGGTAATAGACTTACTGTGCGCTCGCAAATAATGTTTGGCGAGAACCAGCTTGCAGCCGCCAAGTTGTCGTATTGCTTGTGCAAATGGGCTTTTGGGATTGGCCACAACTGTCAGTTGATAACCCATCGCCTTATGTTGACGGATCAGAGCCAATGTCTGGTTTTCGCCACCGTGATAGCCAGATGCGAGATTCACATGACAGATTTTCATTTATCAATGTTCCTTGCGCTGCTTTTTTACGTAGTCACGAAGCCATAAATCGGCATAACGAGTGAATGTCGTATTTGCACTCAATATAGCCAACAATAAACCATGACGGCCATCCAAAAACCCTTTTTTAATGATGTACATTTTTATAAATCGGAAGAATCCATGCACGATAGCGCCAGAAAGCGATGTCTGTTTCTTGCCTTCTCGTTGATCTGCCCACGCTTGAATGTATTGTTGTGTTTTCTTTGTATATTCTCCGAGCCGCTCATAGGTAAAATGTTTTAAGCGACCTTGTAAGGAGATAACTTTAAATGATGCAGGGACGATAACGCTTTCATGTACGAGAGCATCGTTATACTGAGTGTCTGCTGTTCTAAAAAGTCTGATGACCCAATCTGGGGACCAACCAGAATGTTCTATTTGTTTACCAAAGGCTGTGGTTAGGCGATTTATGCGGTAAATTTGCTGTGGTTGATGGTTCTCGATTGCTGCTTGAATATCTTGCTTGAGCTCTGGAGTGACGCGTTCATCCGCATCTAGCCATAAGACAAAGTCTGATTCCACATAACTTTGAGCCAATTGACGTTGCTTACCAAAGCCTGGCCATTGATTGTTTGTATAAAATTTGTTCGTAAACTGGCGAGCAATAGATTCTGTTTGATCTGTACTTCCTGAATCTAATATAACAATTTCGTCTACCCAATCGTGAACGCATTCTAAACAGGCTTGAAGGTGTTTTGCTTCGTTTTTAACAATAAGAGCAACAGCTAAAGTAGTCTTACTCACAAGTTATTATCCATTTTATTGGTTATAAATCACATTCGCGAACAATGTTATCAAACATAGTAATAACCTGTTCAGCTTTGATACGCTGCATCGCGTGTTTGTCTTTCACCCGAGTTCGCCAATCTAGCTGCGCTAACGGCTTATCATGTTCAGCGCTGATTGCCTCTTCGTAAGCGGACACCACATACTGACGGTACTGATAAGGTCCTGTACGTTCTGGATTATGATGAGCATACAAACCTAACACTGGTGTATTCACCGCATTAGCCATATGAGCCGGGCCTGTATCTGGTGCAATCACCAAATTCGCATCGGCCAGTAATGCAAGCATCTGCTTCAAGCTGCTTTTACCCACTAAATTATCTACTGGCGTGGTCAGCTTCTGTTCGATTTGTTGTGCTAAATCGATTTCAACTTGAGCAGGACTTCCGGCCAAAATAACATGGAAACCAAGTTGCTGAGCGTGAGTAATCACTTCAGTATAGCCCTCAGCCGTCCAGTTTTTATAAGCTTTACTGGCCGCAGGTACCACAACCAGATTGGGCTTTTGCTTGTTTAGCTGTTGCTGTGCCCAATCGGCATCTTGCGCACTGAATGGGATATTCCAGCTTGGTGTCATATCGGTTACGCCTAAGGTTTTGCCAAAAGCGAGTAGGCCATCTAATACATGGGTTTCCTGCGGAGAGGGGACTTTGACGTTAGTAAATAGAGTCTGAAAATCTTGGCTTCGCTCGGCATCAAACCCTAGCTTAAATTTAGCCTTAATTCCCAGCGTAGCAATACTTGCGCGGAGTGCATATTGCATATGCAGCAGCGCATCGAAACGTTGCCCTTTAAGCTGTTTCCATAGCTGGCGATAGGCTTTTATGCCCAGATTCTTGTCAAATACAATCACCTCGATTCCAGGCAAATCTTCAATCAGTTTGGCTTCTAATTTACCGGTTATCCAAGTAATCGATGTACTTGGCCAAGCGCGCTGAATAGCTTGAACGGCAGCGACGGTATTACATACGTCACCGATAGCGGATAAACGTAAAATGCAGATTGAATTTGGGGCAGATGAAAACAGTGCCATTGCTTAGGAATGAGTAGATTATGATAAATGCGATTATGCAGATATTGCTAATAAATGTAAAATAAGCACTTACTTCGGTGTGACAGAGCGTTTACCGCGACTTTGAGTTCACTGTAACGATAATCAAGCGTGTTGACTAAGGGTGAAAAGAGATGATCAAGCAAAAGCAAATGGGCAGTAGCCTTATTTGGTATGATGACAGTTTGATCGCCAACCCTGAACACGCTCTGTTTGATGCCAGTTACTGGCAGCAAGAAGACAAAATTATTGGCAGTGCAACAGGTCGAGGGACGACGTGGTTTATCCAGTTAGAGCACTGTGCTGCGGCGTTAAGACATTATCGTCGTGGTGGCTTATTCGGCAAGTTGGTGAAAGACCATTACTGGTTTTCTGGTTGGCAGAAAACCCGAAGCATCGCTGAGTTCCAATTGTTGCAGGTTTTGCGTGAAGCTGGCGTGAATGTACCTCGTCCGATTGCCGCTAGAGCGGTGAGAAACGGGTTCAGTTATCAGGCAGATCTGTTGAGCGAAAAAGTGCCTAATGCGCAAGACTTGGTGGATATATTGAAGCAAGGTGCATTATCTGCGGAGATGTATCAAAAAATCGGTGTGGAAATTAGAAAAATGCATGACGCACAAGTCAACCACACCGATCTCAATATCCACAACATCTTAATCGATGATAAACAGCAGGTCTGGATTATTGATTTCGACAAATGCCAGCAACAAGCGGGTGATGACTGGAAATCGGCTAATATAGACAGGCTAAAACGCTCGTTTTTGAAAGAGCAGAATCGATATAATATCGTGTGGAACAACTCTGATTTCGAAGCTGTAATCGCGGGTTATCAACATAATATCTAATTGTACTGTCGCTGCGTGGTGATTGAGAGTAGTGCAAAAGGCATCTGAGATGAAACTGGCTATTGGGGGGAAGACCAACTGCCTCATAACCAAAGTCTAAAAGCGGCTAAAGATGATGGCTGCTATTTATTTCCTTGTACAAAAGGCGGTATTTATGACGATGTAGTTGCCAATAAAATGCATGAATTCATTCGATATAACTCGCCACCAGTATCGATAGATTCTGATCTTGTATTATGGGTTGGTATTACTGCTCAAAAACGCTCTTGGATGGAACAAATTGAGGGCCAATACAGAATAGTTCAAGCTCTGCGAAAGCATCACTCTTCTATTACCGTCATTGTTGACGGGTGGATTAGCCTTGCTGATGGTGTGCCCGATAGCCCCAAAGATATTGCGAGGGATATGGCCGTATACGAGTCATTGAATAAGCGATTGGGTAAACTAAAAAATGTTAACGTTATCAATGTTATAGGCAAAGACTATAATGAGAAGGTTAGCTATGCACAACGTGTAGACTATTTTATTGCGAATTCAGGGACTGGTGGTATGGTGCCAATGATGTTTGCTAAAGCTAAAGGTGTCATTCATTCAAATAGTAAACTACATACATTTTCTCGTGCATATAACTCTACTGTAGAAATAGTGCCGAATGAAAAAATCATGGCTCAAGATTTGTCACTTGATAGTGGCGTTTACTCGATAGACTGGAAAGTAATATATAACTTATTGATGAAGTTAATGTCGCTTGAAGAGCGTTTAACCGAAAGTAGCGTACTAAAAAATAAACTCTACTTTAACTTTAAAAGGTTTATTTTTAAAAAGAATATCCAGATAGGTATGGCAATAAAAAAACTTAAGCTGAGAGCATCATAACTGGTTCGGTCGCAAAGTTTTCTTTGAAGGATAAAATTCACTCCGATTTTAGAGCGTAGAGTCAGATGCAGAAAGAAGCCGATATCTGGCTCATGGTGGATGGATGAAACCAACGTTAAAGTTAAGGGAAAGTAGCTTTGTTACTATTGATCAGTAGAAAAATTTTGATCAGTCGATAAATTTGGCGATGTTATCTATTATTATCTGGGTTCAACTCGTGATGAAGTAGCAGCCAAAGCCTTTTGAATAAGGCAATAGCTCTACCAGAGAACGTGGTTATTGATGGTAGTAAAAGCAACTATATGGCTATTGATACAATGGAATGAGTCTGATTTTGAGGCTTTATATCTTGAAACGGGTTATACTTGAAAGGCTAACAGTTGAATACCTTACTCGCTAAGTCTGGTTGGTGCAGGTAGAGTAAGGTTAATTGAATATTAGACAAGTGAAGAGCTAGTATTCAAGCGAACTTATTAATGGGCTATGAGACCCTTAAATTTTTATTAAGAGCAAGACATGTTGAATTCTAAATCAATTTTAATTACTGGCGGCACAGGTTCGTTCGGTAAACAGTTCATTAAAACCATTCTTGAGCGTTTCCCACAAGTAAAGAAAATCATCATTTTTTCTCGTGATGAACTTAAACAGTTCGAACTTAGACAGAAGTATCCGGCTAAAGACTTTCCTCAACTTCGTTTCTTTATCGGTGATGTGCGCGATCAAAATCGCATGATCCAAGCTTGTGAAGGCGTTGATGTGATCATTCACGCTGCTGCAATCAAACAAGTGGATACAGCAGAGTACAACCCGACAGAGTGTATTCGTACGAACGTCGATGGTGCGGAAAATGTTATTCACGCGGCGCTTCAGTGTGGTGTGAAAGATGTGGTGGCGTTGTCGACAGATAAAGCGTGTGCTCCTATCAACTTGTACGGCGCGACGAAACTGACTTCAGACAAGCTGTTTACCGCAGCCAACAATATCAAAGGTTCTAAAAACATTCGATTCAGTGTGGTTCGTTACGGTAACGTAATGGGTTCACGTGGTTCCGTTATCCCATTCTTCCTAAAAAAACGTTCAGAAGGCGTTTTGCCAATTACTCATGAAGATATGACCCGTTTTAACATCTCTTTGCAAGATGGGGTTAACATGGTGATGTACGCACTTGAACACCATTTAGGTGGTGAGATATTCATACCGAAGATCCCATCTTACAAAATTTTAGACATTGCGAAAGCGGTAGCTCCTGAATGTGAGACTAAAGTGGTTGGTATTCGCCCTGGTGAAAAGCTGCACGAAGAAATGATCACTGACACGGACTCTTTAAATACTATCGATCTAGGTAAGTACTACGTGATCCTGCCTTCAGTATCCTTTAATTACACCGAAGAAGAGTATTTAACGCACCACAAAGCAGAGAAAGTGCCGTTTGGATTTAAGTACAACTCTGGGACTAATACCGAGTGGGAAACGATTGAAAGTTTACGCGAGTTAATTAAACAGCATGTAGATCCTGGTTTTTCTGTAGATTTATAAAATGAAAATACTCTTTATAATACCAGCACGAGGTGGTAGCAAAAGAATACCTAAGAAAAATATCAAGGACTTCTTAGGGAGAGAAATTATTAGCTATCCAATCGAAGCTGCATTGTCTTCATCATATTGTACTAAATTAATCGTTTCTACTGACTCAACAGAAATTGCAAATGTTGCAAAGAAATATGGGGCAGAAGTGCCATTCCTAAGAAGCGAAAAAAATGCAGATGATTATGCAACGACATATGATGTGGTTGAAGAAGTATGTCATAGCTTAGATAACATAACCGAATATGACTATATCTGTTGTATTTACCCTACTTCAGTATTTGTAACTAATGAGCTGCTAGATCAAGCAATTTCTATTGTAGAAAATAGAAATCTAGATGGCGCAGTTTCAGTATTAGAATATAGTCATCCTATACAAAGAGCCCTTCGTATAGACGAATCTGGCTATGTTAAGTCGATTACACCTGAATTTTATAACTGCAGAAGCCAAGATTTAGAGCCCACATATCATGATGCTGGGCAGTTTTATATCTTTCGTTTGAATTTGGCTATGAAACAGAAAAAACTAATTGCAGGAAATATTGTACCAATAGTGATTAAACCTACACATGCTCAGGATGTTGATACGGTGGATGATTGGAATATGGCTGAAATAAAATATAAGCAGTATTTTTATGAGTAACGCAGTTAGAATTGCAATATTAGGTGGGTGTGGATTATTAGGTAAACCATTATCTGGTTTTTTAAAGTCTCAGGGGTATGACGTATTTAAAATCGCCAGAAAAAGCATCGATGCTGATTACAATATAAATGTTAGTGATAACAACTTATTACAAGCTACATTGTTGAAAATTAGGCCAGATTATATTATTAATTTGGTTGCAGTAACAAGTGTCGACGAATGTGAAAAGAATATCCCCTTAGCTTATAAAATGCATGTTGAATTAAATGATAACTTGAAGCGTTATTGTAAAAAACATGGTACTAGAGTCCTCCATATATCGACTGACCATTTTTATGAAGGTAACAATTCGACTGAAGCAGAACTATATCCACAGAATGTTTACGGTCTAACAAAGCTGATGGGTGAGCGTGCATTTTTTGAATGTGATTCAGTAATACTTAGGGTTAACTTTTTTGGTAAGAGCCAAACGGAAGGCAGAAGCAGCATTACAGATGCCATGTTAACCAAAGTATTACAAGGTGTGAAAATACGCCTATTTAACGATGTTTATTTTTCACCGTTATCAATAAATAGTCTATGTAAATATATTTGTCTTGTCCTGTCTAATTGGATTCCAGGTATATATAATTTGGGTTCGAAGAATGGAATGAATAAAGAGGAATTTGTTATTCGCTTTTTAAATGAATGTGGAAAAAAGCAAATTAGTTACGAGAGTGTTTCTATTAATGATAGTGATCTCAGCGCAAAAAGACCGCGAGACATGAGAATGGATGTAAGTTTATTCGAGAGAACATATGGCTGTGAGCTACCTTCATTAGCCGATGAGTTGAAAATTGTAGCGAGAGAGTATTGTGAAGAATAGATTTAATAGCCGAATTAACATTGGGCAACAGGTGATTGAACGTGAAGGCAAGCCTTACTTTATAGCAGATATTGGCGCGAACCATAATGGATCATTAGAAAAAGCAATCGATTTAATTTACATGGCCGCTGAAGCCGGTGCTCACGCTGCTAAATTCCAACATTTCAAAGCTGAAACAATTGTAAGTCGAAACGGATTTGAGCAACTCGGAACAAGACAAAGCCATCAATCCACTTGGAAAAAAAGCGTATTTGAAGTCTATAAGGACGCATCAATAAATTTAGATTGGACAGAAACTTTAGTTTCTACATGTAAAGATGCTGGTGTAGAGTTTTTTACTAGTCCATATTCACTAGAACTTGTAGATTATGTTGACCCATACGTTCCTGCTTACAAAGTTGGATCGGGTGATATAACTTGGCCTCAAATTATTGAAAAGATGGGATCAAAAAACAAACCTCTGTTACTGGCATGTGGCGCATCAGGTATGGATGAGGTTGTAGCTGCTGTAAATACTGCATTGCGAGCAACCAAGGATATTGTTTTGATGCAATGTAATACTAACTATACTGCCTCTTTAGAAAACTTTAAGTATATCAACCTAAATGTAATTAGAACACTACGCTCAATGTATCCAGAAGCTATTCTAGGTTTAAGTGACCATACCCCTGGGCACGCTACAGTATTGGGTGCTATTGCACTAGGTGCGAATGTAATAGAAAAACATTTTACCGATAATAATGCAAATGAAGGTCCTGACCACAAGTTTGCTATGAATCCTTCTTCATGGCGAGAAATGGTAGACAGATCAGAGGAACTTTATTTAGCTTTAGGTGATGGTGTAAAGAAAGTAGAAGAAAACGAAGAAGAAACAGTTGTCGTGCAGAGACGGAGTATCCGGGTTAAGAGAGACTTATCTCCAGGTCATGTTATTACAGCAGATGATATTGAGTGTTTGAGACCTTGCCCAAGTGATGGAATAGAACCGTACCACTTAAGTTCAATCATCGGGAGTACGTTATCTACGTCAATCAAAAATGGTGAGTATGTCAAGTGGAATCAGTTAAAGTAGCCATTGTAATTCCTGCATATAACGAAGCTAAAACTATAAAAAATGTAATAGATGAGCTCTGTGACGAGCTCATTGGATATAGTTTTACCGTTATCGTAGTAAACGACTGCTCAACTGATGACACAGCTAAGAAAGCTACTGAAGCCGGAGCAGTTGTAATCAATCTTAAGTCAAATCAAGGCTATTCTGGTGCTATTAATGCAGGTATGCAGTATGCCACTAATGAGAAACAGTTTAGCTATGTAATTACAATGGACGCTGATGGGCAGCATCATCCGCAATCAGTTAAGGAAGTTTTCGATATTGTAAATTCAACTGGTACTGCTCTAGTAATTGGAGAGAGACCGAAGTATGCACGTTTTGGGGAGATGCTATACGGGTACGCCTTTAGCTTCTTATTGGGAGTAAAAGACCCTTTATGTGGCCTAAAGGCTTATTCAGTAGAAGCGTTTAAACAAGTCGGTTTTTTTGAAAGTTACGATTCTATTGGGTCTGAACTCGTGATTAGATTGCTTCAACAAGGTTGCACGTTTGAACGTTTGCGTGTAAAAATTAGAGACCGAGGTGATAAACCACGTTTTGGACGAGGTATTAAAGTTGAACTTAGATTATTTAAAAGTTTGATTAATTCGGTAGTTCATATTTTAAAAAAAAGTCAACCAAAGAAAAGGTCTAATTAATTACGATAATGTTAATAGTGAATTCTGATATCTATCTTTAAGAACATCAGAAATATCATTAGGTTTTTCATTGAGTACGTTGCTCAAGTACATTATTTGTATATTAATTGTTTTTATTAAATATCTTGTCGAAACAATTTCTCCTTAGGTGCAACTGGTAGATAATACTGACACTGCAAAATTTAACTAATTGCTAACTTAGAAAAGCAGCTCTCAATGAATAGGAGTACAGTATCTATACCGCTATGTAGGGAGTTTATGTAACTCCCTTATATCAAGTTCTTCTATTTAGATATAGTTAATATCCCATGTTTAGCGAAAGCCACTTCAATCCTCTGGCACCTTTTTTTTATTTTTTCAGGGAGCATATCGATAGAGTTTTTTATAGTGTATATAGGCATGTTGTCATAGATAAGTGATGCAGTGTATTGAGCCGTTGATAAGGCACCAATAAGCATTGATAATTGTATCTTTTTTTCAACAAGCTCTATCTCGAGAGGGTATTCACTATGGTGGTACGTTAAACTAGGGATCGCTTTTATCGCTTCTCTTGTTTCTTGAGACTCAGTTCTATGAGGGAAGTAAATAATCCCTTGTGGATGATTAAAGGCAAAGTTTTTCACTTCCTCTACGTAAACTTCATGTGTTTTTCTGCGCTTATGCCCAATTGCACCTTCACCAATGAAACCGACGGGTGCATTAGGATCGAATAGCTTAGTTACGCCCACTTTCTTTTTAAGTTCTACGAGGGTATTTTTGACGATAAGATGTTCAGGTTTCTCTATATCAAATATGGTAAATAATTCTAAATTTTCACTCTGTGGAAGCTCACCGATAGGTTCAACACCTTGAAGTCTCAGTAAAAGGTCATTAAAGAAGCGTTTTCTTGAATAAATAGTCTTAGTTCGTATTTCTTCTTCATATTCGTTGATAGTAAGCGTTCCATCGTCAAAGTATACCTCTTTATTTATAGGCAAATTCTTTAAAAGAAGCTTGGTTCTCCAACCATTGTATTCTGCATGGAAGAAGCGTTCTATGTTGCGCTTTTGGGTAATTAAGCGTATTTTTTTTATCGCTTTAGGTAGATTTCTGGTTCTGTTTTTTCTAGGGATCGTTATCACGTGATCCCACTCGCTCTTGTGAACGACTTTCTCCTGTTGGCTCAAGCCAAGTTCTGATGACTGCTCGACGAGTAACAAAATATTTTCTTTTGTCTTATAATGTGCTTTCGCTTCTACTGCACATATATATTGAAAAGGTGACGTTACCAAAAAAAGGTTCACATTGAGGCTCCTGATGTTAAACCAAGTTATCATACTTTAGGCTTAAGTTTTTTATTGTCTACAAATCTGGATAAAATTGAGTTGTATTCGAGAAAAACAGTATTTGCATGGTATTTTAATAGCCTGCCTTCGAACAATAAAGACATTGATGAAAACAAAATGATAGAAAAAGATGTTTGATCAAATCATTATCACGGTCGCCGCAAGTCCATCCCCAAAAACGTTATTTTCTCTGGAAGAGCGAGTAAAGCTAGTCGAAGAGTCGACATCCCAGGTGAGTAACGTTTCCGTTTCTGGGTTTAGTGGATTATTGGTTGATTTTGCGAGTGAACAACAAGCCAACATTCTTGTGCGAGAAGTTGCCATTCATGGCGGAGATATCGAACCGTTTGTGCTGCCATACGTTCATTTAACTATTAGTAAAAGGTAGCCCTGTGAGTACAGTAAAGTTTAAATACTACTTAACCAATAGCCTTCAGATATTGGTGCCTAATATTCTTAGAAGGAAAGTTGCGAAGCAACTACTCGCTGAGTACAGTAAGAACTCATATATCCAAGATCGAGTAAATTACTATAACAAATTGGACGACTTCACTCTCTCAGAGAGTGAATCAACACATGTTAATGAGTATAAAAAAACGGGTGGGACGACATACTACTTTGATTTATATAAAGTGATAAAGTCTTTCCCGGCCCATTACTTCTTCCAGTTCTTAAATGGCGATATTCGTTATATCCCAGAGACCCCAAGCTTTCTTAAAAGCCGTCCGATTCAATCAGGCAATGAGAACTCCGTATTACTAAAACTTAATGAGGTTCGCCACTTCGTTTTTATAGAAGACAAGCTTGCCTTCAGACAGAAAAAAGATATTGCAGTGTGGAGAGGTCTCGGTAAACACGCTCATCGTAAAGTTGTGATTGAGCAGTTTTACAACCACCCTATGTGTGATATCGGTCGGACGGCTCCTATCGAAGGACAACCATGGGAAAAAGGCTATCTCTCAGTTGACGATCAGCTCCAATGCAAATTTATTCTTGCGATTGAAGGCAATGATGTGGCAACGAACTTGAAATGGGCAATGTCTTCAAATTCATTGGTAATCATGTCTAAACCTAAGTACGAAACTTGGTTTATGGAAGGACGTCTCCAATCAGGGGTGCATTATGTTGAAGTGAAAGATGATTACTCTGACTTAATAGAAAAAATGGAATTCTATATCGCTCACCCAGCCCAAGCAGAAGCGATCATCCAAAATGCGCATGATTGGGTAGATCAATTCAGAGATAAAAAGCGCGAGCATTTGATTTCATTATTAGTTGCGAAGAAATACTTTGAAAAATCAGGACAAATGTAATTTTTCCTGATCAGTGAGTGGGCGCCAATAAACAAACCCACCGAGCCATGGATGGTTCGGTGGAGCTTCAGGGATCAATGAATTAGTGTATGGTTTCAAGTTGCTAGACAAGTAACCTAGCGATTTGCTCAATAATGCGATTCTTCGCACCGCTATTGCTCTCAATATACTGCTTGGCACTATTGCCAATCGACTCTCGATATTGCTCATCGGCAAACAGGCGGCTGAGTGTATCAATCAGCTGCTGTTGATCATCAATGACCAAGGCTGCTTGATGGCGAGTCAGTTCTTCTACAATCTCTTTAAAGTTAAAGTAACTTGGGCCAGTGATGGTTGCTTTGCCTAGTGCGGCGGGCTCCAGAACATTGTGTCCACCTACTTTATCTCCAATCAGGCTACCCGCCATGAAGCAGACATCAGCAGCACCGATTAGAATTAGCATTTCACCCATAGTATCGCCAACATAAACTTGAGTTTCAGCAGATACGGCAATCTGGCTGCTACGAGTCACCGTCTTGAATTGATAACGGCCACTCGCAAGTTGCGCCACCGAATCAAAGCGTTCAGGGTGTCTTGGTACTATGATCAGAAGCGCATTAGGCAACGATTTCAATATCTGTTGGTGAACGGAAAACAGTTGTTCGTCTTCACCCGGATGGGTGCTGGCCGCTATCCAAATAGGCCTTTGCTGACCTAAAAACGCTCTCAGTTGTTGCGATTTCGCTTTTATCTCATCAGAAACATGGACATCAAATTTAACGCTACCCGTAATGTGAACCTTATTTGATGCAACCCCAAGTGAAATGAAGCGTTCCGCATCGGAACCATGCTGACAAAGAATCAGATCGAGTTTTTGCGCCAACAAGTTAAACACAGATTGGATCTTACGATAGTTGTTGCGTGACTTTTCAGACAGGCGAGCATTGACTAACACAATCGGGATGCCTGCTTTTGATACAGTATGTAGCGTGTTCAACCACAACTCAGTTTCCATGATCAGAAAGGCTTGCGGCTTAACCGTATGGATAAACCTTTTTACCGCAAAAGAAAAATCCAGTGGCATATAGCGATGTTCCACCAAATTGCCTAGCTTCTCGATTTGCTGCGCACCAGTGCTGGTGGTGGTGGTGACTAAAATGGGGAGATCGGGAAACTGCTGCTTCAACTGGTGAATGATAGGAATAGCAGCTATTGACTCACCAACCGAAACTGCATGAATCCAAAGCGGCTTTTGCTCGGTGAGCAACTTTGGTGTTTGGCCGAAATGCTCTTTCCAGCGAGAACCAAAAGCCGGTTTGCCTTCTTTCTTTTTGTACAACGAATACAATAAAAAAGGCGCCAGCAAGGCGAGCAATAATGTGTATAGCAAACGAATCATTACTGAGAGTTTCCTACGAACTGTTCGAGATACTGATTTACAATGGCTGGAGCGCCAAACTTGCTATCTTTTGCTTCCTGTTGTTTGAGCTTGGCAGCAAACACTTTGGCTTTGGCATAAGCAAACCATAGAGGGAACGTCTTTTTGATTAAAGCACCCGATAGATTTACAGCAACGCGCTCCATTCCCCACAAAATTAAGAATTAAAATGACCAATACTGTCAATTACTTGCTTAGCATCCAGCTCTTTTAAACACTTTAAATGCCCTAGTGGGCACTCGCGTTTAAAGCAAGGGCGACATTCAATATCAGTATGAACTATCTCCACTTTTTCCGCTAACGGTGGGGTGTATTTAGGAGAAGTCGAGCCATAAACAGCCACCACTTGGCAACCTACAGCGGCAGCGACATGCATTAATCCTGAATCATTACTGACCACCGTTTCACACGCTGCGAGTAAATCCACCGCTTCTATTAAGCTGGTTTTACCGGCTAAAACAAAGATTTGCTTTTGATATGATTCAGATACTTGCTGACGTATGTTGTTACACGCGTCGACATCTTTTTGCGAGCCAAATAACCAAACCTGATAGCCTTGCTGGCAAAGTGACTCAGCGACCTGAGCATAGTGGTGCTCCGGCCACTTTTTCGCTGGGCCAAATTCTGCGCCCGGACAGAGTCCCAGTACTTTGCTATCCAAAGAGAGGTTAAATTTGTTGAGCGTGCTCTGCTGTACTGATTTATCTACACTTAAAGATGGCTTAGGTAACAGCTCAAGACCGCCTAATGACGATGAATTCTTCATCTCGCTTTTCGGATGAGCCAGCGCCACATAACGCTCAACCATATATTGGAAATCTTTTTTGTTCGGGCGAAGGTCATTGAGCAAGCCATAACGCATTTCACCTTTCCAACCCGTTCGCTTTTTAATACCGGCAAACAGTGGAATTAATGCCGATTTGGCCGAATTTGGCAGAATATAGGCGTGTGTATAGTGTTTTTTTGCCAACATCTTGCCGATGGTATAACGTGTTTTAAGGTCAAAACTACCATGACCGACAGGCATCTCAATAGCTTCAGTGATTTCAGGCATGCGCTCTAGAATCGGTTTACACCAGCCTGGTGCTAACACATCAATCTGCATCTGTGGGTTACGCTCTTTCAAACGTTTGTAGAAAGATTGCGACATCACCATATCGCCTACCCAAGACGGACCAATAATTAAGGCTTTTTCTGCTGTAGTCATACTGAGCTTCTTCGTTGATCTGTGGCTATTTCACAGAAGTTAAATCGTTAAAATTATTTCGATGACATCTTTTGTTTGGCAAGTTTGTAGTAGTTCTTACCATCAGGCTGAGTTCTCAGTAATTTTAGAATCCACATATACTGCTCAGGATACATCGTAGCCTGCTCTTCTATAAAAGCATTCATTGCACGTGCATCTTGCTCTTCACTACCGGTTGGGAATGGGGCAAGTTGCGGATAAATGTTTACAATATAGCGACCGGTTTTGGCATCTATCATGGCATAGATTGGAATAATCACCGCTTTACTGACTTTAGCCAGTTTGCCAAGTCCGGGGAGAGTCGCTTTGGTCGCAGCAAAGAAATCGACAAAGATACTTTGTTCACGACCGTGATCTTGGTCTGGCAGATAATAACCTAAATAACCATCACGAATCGCTTTGATAAAAGGTTTGATACCACCACTGCGTTCGTATACGCGGCCACCGTACTGAACGCGTTGGCGATGCATTAGCCAGTCAATAACTTCGTTACTTTGTTTTTTTGCCATACCGGCAACCGGTAAATTTCGTGAAGCAAGCAATACGGCCGGAATGTCGATAGCCCAGGTATGAGGTGCCAGCAAAATGACATTATGACCTTGTTCAATTACCTGATGGATATGCTCGACACCACGTAAATCACACTGTTTTTCCAGCCATTTTTTATTGCGTAGCGTCACAAGGCTAAAGCCGGTTAAAAAGACGCCCGCTGTCACTAGAGTTTGGAAAAGAATCTCTTCACGCTCTTGCTCGGATTTTTCCGGAAAGCACATCTCCAAATTGACCCATGCTGTATGCGTAGTGCTCTTGCGCTGTTTTATTAGCTTACGAACGACCTTGGTTGAAACCCAATAACGAAAACGGACAGGTAGAAGGGCAATTGGAACAAGCAATAACAATATGAACCAAGTTCCCCAATATTTTGGCGCGAGAAAGTGCCATTCAAAGGTTGGGTGATAAGCTGATGGGTCAAAGTCATTACGTGTTGAAGACATAAAAAGCTCAGGTAATTTGCGGGTATACTGCCTTTTAGTATATCAGCTTACCGTAAGTGGGAGAACCCGTCTGTGCGGTGACGGAAATGATGTTCAAGATGAGTGTTTCTGATTTTCTTCCTTATCAACAGTCTCTTAGTCTCAAATAGATAAGTATTTGTCTTTTGGTTCTCCACCTCAGATGAGGGGGGAGAACCAATAGCTCTTTCTCCTCCCCTTTTGAAGGGGAGGCTGGGTGGGGTTATTTCACTGAAGCTTCATTTGTGGTGGCAAGTTCTGTGAAAGCACCCCCTCTAGCTCCCCCTTGATAAGGGGGAGAACCACCCAGTGTTGATTAATCACTACCAAACAAGTCACGAGTGTAGACTTTGTCTGCGACATCTTTTAACTCGTCGGCTAGGCGGTTAGACACAATCACATCCGCTTCTTGCTTGAAGGCTTCCAAATCATTAATCACGCGCGAATTAAAGAAGGTCTCTTCTTTCAGTACTGGTTCGTAAACGATAACCTCAACACCCTTCGCTTTAATGCGCTTCATAATGCCTTGGATAGAAGATGCGCGGAAATTATCCGAACCTGCTTTCATGATCAAGCGGTAGATACCCACCACTTTTGGTTGGCGTTTTAGCACTGCGTCAGCAATAAAATCTTTACGCGTGCGGTTGGCGTCAACAATTGCACCTATGATGTTGTTTGGTACTTCATCATAGTTCGCGAGTAGCTGCTTAGTATCTTTTGGTAAACAGTAACCACCGTAGCCAAACGATGGGTTGTTATAGTGATTACCAATGCGAGGATCTAAGCCAACACCTTCAATGATTTGACGACTGTCTAAGCCATTCACTTCAGCGTATGAATCAAGTTCATTAAAGTAGGCAACACGCATCGCAAGATACGTGTTCGAAAACAGTTTCACCGCTTCAGCTTCGGTAGAGTTAGTAAACAGTACCGGAATGTTTTGTTTGATGGCCCCTTCAACTAATAGGTTAGCAAAGGTTTGTGCGCGTTCACTGCGCTCACCAACGATAATACGAGATGGATAAAGGTTGTCGTATAACGCTTTACCTTCACGTAAAAACTCTGGCGAGAAAATGATGTTGTTACACTCGAATTCTTGCTTAAGTTTTTCTGTGTAGCCAACAGGAATGGTCGATTTAATGACCATGACTGCATCTGGGTTAATCGCCATCACATCACGAATAACGGCTTCAACAGAAGAAGTGTTGAAGTAGTTCGTTTTAGGGTCGTAGTCAGTTGGAGTGGCGATAATGACAAACTCAGCACCGCTGTAAGCCAACTGCTTGTCTGCAGTAGCGGTAAAGTTAAGCTCTTTTTCCGTCAGAAACTGTTCAATTTCTTTATCGACAATCGGCGATACGCGACGATTTAACATGTCGATTTTTTCTTGAATAATGTCTAGCGCAACGACTTCATGATGCTGCGCAAGCAGCATGGCATTGGACAGGCCGACATAACCTGTACCTGCTACGGCTATTTTCATATTGTTTTTGCCTATTAATTATTTGTTGATAATGGTCATATATTCAGCCACACCTTCAGCGACTGTTTTAAAGGTGTGATCACAACCTGCAGCACGCAATTTGGTTAGATCAGCCTGAGTGAATTCTTGATATGCACCTTTCAAGTGTTCAGGGAATGGAATGGTTTCCACTTCACCTTTACCGTGATACTGGATAACGGCTTTTGCTACTTCGTTGAAAGATTCCGCATTGCCTGTGCCTAGGTTGAAAATGCCAGACTTACCATTTTCCATAAACCATAGGTTAACTGCCGCTACATCGCCCACGTAGACGAAGTCGCGCTTAAAGTGCTCGCTGCCTGCGAACAATTTTGGATTTTCACCAGCGTTCATTTGGTTATTTAGGTGGAAAGCAACCGATGCCATAGAACCTTTGTGCTGCTCTCGTGGACCGTACACATTGAAATAACGGAAACCCGTCACTTGAGACAGTTTTTCACCGTGTGCGTCAGCATCTGCCCATAGACGACGAACATAGTTATCAAACTGCTGTTTAGAGTAACCGTACACGTTTAGTGCACCTTCATATTGAGGCTCTTCAACAAAAGTATCGGTTTCACCGTAAGTGGCTGCCGATGATGCATAAAGGAATGGAATCTCACGATCTAAGCAGTAATGAAGAAGCTCTTTTGAATACTCATAGTTGTTGAGCATCATGTACTTGCCATCCCACTCAGTGGTCGCAGAGCAAGCACCTTCATGGAAAATAGCGTCGATAGGACCAAAATCATCACCCGCCATGATTTGCGTAAGGAAATCATCACGATCCATGTAATCGGTAATATCAAGGTCGACTAAATTCTGGAATTTTCGGCCATTTTTTAGGTGATCGACCACTAAAATGTCATTAATACCGCGCGCATTCAGAGCCTTAACAATATTGCTGCCAATCATGCCAGCGCCACCAGTTACGATGATCATAGAAAAATCCTCAATACAAATCAGTTTGATGGGTGATTAACCCAATATTTATTGAGTATATCACGCTTGATGTCTGCGTCATTCGTTTCGAAGGGGAGATACCATCTTTCTCCTCCCCTTTTCAAGGGGAGGCTGGGAGGGGTTATTTCACGGAAGCTTCATCAGTTGTGATAAGTTTTGTGAAAGCACCACCTCTAACTCCCCCTTGATAAGGGGGAGAACTAATAGCTCTTTTCAAGGTGGGGAGGAGTAAAAGAACGAAATCTTGGTATCTATTGTTCCGCTCCAAATTAACCGAAAAATCTCAGAAGTGAGAATGAGAAAATGAAAAGATAGCGATTGATGAGTTCTTGACCAGCTGGTTGCCTCAAACCGCTTCCCAACAATTGTCACTACTCCGAAATGGATAAACTCCGAAATTGATAAAGGCTGTTGTAAAGAATCTCATCTGCCTTTTAGTTGTGGTTGAGGTTTCTATTTGTTCTGTAAGTAAATTTTTTCTCTCTTCACTAACAGAATAATAAAAAATGAACTACTTTAAATTTAGATTAGCTGTGATTTTACCTTTCTTTGCTGAGGTAAACGTGGGGTATTAATTACGCTGGTCGTCATGGATTGAACTTGAAAGTTGCCTTCATTTAATGGAATGACCAATAAAAATATTATGAAAATAACGTCTGAAAAAATGACTCACCTAAAGCAGTTAGAAGCGGAATCTATTCACATCATGCGTGAAGTTGCGGCTGAGTTTGATAATCCAGTAATGCTGTATTCAGTGGGTAAAGACTCGTCAGTCATGCTGCATTTAGCCAAAAAAGCGTTTGCTCCCGGAATTCCCCCATTTCCTTTAATGCATGTTGATACCACTTGGAAATTCAAAGAAATGATTGAGTTTCGTGATTACATGGCTAAAAAACTGGGAATGAAGTTAATTGTCCACCAAAACCCCGACGGTTTGGCGATGAACATCAACCCGTTTGTGCATGGTAGCTCGAAGCACACCGATATCATGAAAACCCAAGGGTTGAAGCAGGCTCTAGACAAATACGGTTTTGATGCCGCTTTTGGAGGCGCTCGCCGTGATGAAGAAAAATCACGCGCTAAAGAGCGTGTGTATTCATTTAGAGATGAGCATCACCGTTGGGACCCTAAAAACCAACGTCCAGAGCTTTGGAACATTTATAATGGTCGAGTTAATAAAGGCGAAAGTATTCGCGTCTTTCCTCTGTCCAACTGGACGGAACTCGATATCTGGCAATATATCTATCTAGAAAATATTGAAATCCCATCTTTGTATTTATCCAAACTGCGTCCTGTGGTGAAACGCGATGGCATGTTGATCATGGTCGATGATGACCGCATGCAGCTCAAAGACGACGAAGTTGTAGAGCAAAAAATGGTCCGTTTTAGAACGCTCGGTTGCTACCCACTCACTGGTGCCGTTGAATCGCAAGCGACAACCTTACCTGAAATCATCCAAGAAATGCTGCTGACCACTACATCAGAACGTCAGGGGCGTGCTATTGACCACGATTCCTCGGGGTCAATGGAGAAGAAAAAACGCGAAGGCTATTTTTAAAGACGTTTAGGTTTTAGTTATGCTGACAACCGCATTAGTTATTATTGTGCTACTTGCTGCGCTCATTTTTTCAAAAATGAAAGCAACGGCTTTGTTTCCTTTAGCTGCGGCTTGTCTGTATGTCACTGGTGAAATTAAACAAGTTGAAGTGCTCAATAATGTCACAAACCGTTCAGTATTAACGCTGATACTGTTGATGGTTGCGTCGTTAGCACTTGAACGTTCAGCCATTATGCCATGGTTGTCGAGCCGAATTTTCTTACCCAGTTTTAAAGCGACGATTTTTCGCTTAGGCCTCAGTGCTGCAATGAGTTCTGCGTTTTTAAACAACACGGCGGTTGTAGCGACGTTTATGGCCAGCGTGCAACGAAACCAGGAACATCCTTCCTCGAGGCTGCTTATTCCGCTCTCCTATTTTGCCATTTTAGGCGGTACGCTCACCTTAATTGGTACATCAACCAACTTAGTCGTGAACGCATTATTAGAAGATCGCGCACTGGGTCATTTGAATTTTCTCACCTTTACCCCTGTAGGTTTGATTTTGTTGTTCACCGTTGGCATTGCAATAACGTTAAGCGTGAGAACGCTCAAGGACACCGAAAACGTCAACCTACAGTTTGCTCAATACTTTATTGATGCAGAGGTTCAAGCGCAGAGTAAATTAGTTGGCAACAGCGTTAGGCAAAATGGATTACGCGCCTTAGATGGTCTGTTTCTGGCGGAAATCGTGCGTGATAATAAACTGATATCACCAGTGACACCCGAAACCATCATCCTCGCACAAGACAAGTTAATCTTTACTGGCGATGTCAGGCATGTGGGACAGTTACAGCACTTAGATGGGGTGGAGGTTTTTGCCGATTCCAGCCATCTGCTTGAAACTAACTTAACGGAAGTTATCGTAAGCCCCGAATCGGTATTGATTAATCGTACTTTAAAAAGCACCGATTTTCGCTCGCGTTTTGATGCCGCAGTGGTGGCGATTAGCCGTGAAGGTCAGAGGCTGTCAGGAAAATTAGGTGAACAAAAAATTCAAGCAGGCGACAAACTCGTCTTGGCGGTAGGTAGCGATTTTAGCAAGCGGCAGAATTTGAGTCGCAATTTCTTCTTTATTTCAGGTAAACAAGTTCAACAGCCGTACAGTCCGATACAAAATTGGATTGCAATTGGTGGCTTTATAGCGGCTATCGTTACGTCGCTATGCAGTTCGCTGACGTTGTTGGAATGTTTGGTGTTTTACATCGGTATATTGATTGCAAGCCAGGTTATTGATGGAACAACCATCCGCCGCCGCTTCCCGTTTGATTTATGGTTGATCTTAATCTGTTCGCTTTCTCTCGCTCAAGCATTCACCAATTCAGGGCTTGCCAGTTGGGTTGCCAATCAGATTTATCAGTGTCTAGGTAGCGATGTTTCACCTTATATCTCATTAACCGTTATTTTTGTGATAACCATGCTGCTGACCGAAGTTATCACCAATACTGCGGCGGCGGCCATCATGTTGCCAATCGGTATTACCCTTGCGCAGATATACTCGGTCAGCTTCATGCCATTTGTTATGGCTGTCGCTTACGCGGCCAGTGCGTGTTTTATCAGCCCTTATGGTTACCAAACCAACCTTATGGTGATGAACGCGGGGGGTTATACCTTTAAAGACTTTATTAAAACAGGATGGAAAGTGTCGCTAACTTACAGCACGGTCGCAATCGCTTCGATTCCTGTGTTTTTTCCGTTTTAGCTGGTTCGGCATGCTGTTGGTTCTCCCCCTTACGAAGGGGGAGTTAGAGGGGGTTTAAGTGCACTGAACTTATTAATAATCGCAATCTTATTAAGTACGGTGAAAGCAACCCCACCCAGCCTCCCCTTGAAAAGGGGAGGAGTTAAGATGGTATCTCCCCCTTTAAAAGGGGAGGAGAACTATGGTATCTCCCCTTCGAAAGGGGAAGAGTAAAGACTTGTGACTAAGTGACAGCAGATGAGGGGGCGTTAGAGGGGGGAAGCGCCTTGATAAATTAACGTATTAAAAAACAGATGATTAATAAAAAATTATGACCTATCAAAGAAAAAAACATGACTCAGTCAGCGATGATATCGTGTGGCACAACACAACGGTAACCCATCAAGACCGAGTAAAACTAAAACAGCAAAAGCCTGTAGTGCTCTGGTTTACGGGATTAAGCGGTTCAGGTAAATCAACGGTGGCGAATGCTGTTGAAAGCCAATTACTGGACTTGGGCAAACACAGTTATTTGCTCGATGGGGATAACATTCGCCATGGATTAAATAAAGATCTGGGCTTTACTGATCAAGACAGAGTCGAAAATATTCGTCGTATCGGCGAAGTGGCAAAGCTGTTTGTTGACTCGGGTATGATTGTGTTAACCGCGTTTATTTCACCATTTATTTCAGATCGTGAGCAGGTACGCGCTATGCTTGTAGATGGCTGTTTTCTAGAAGTATTTATCGATACACCTCTCGAAGTGTGTGAACAGCGTGATCCAAAAGGTTTGTATAAAAAAGCGCGGGCAGGGGAAATTAAACATTTCACGGGGATTGATTCAGAGTATCAAGCGCCTTTAAACCCAGACATTCATATCAAAACGGTGGATAAAAGCGTAGCGGAGTGCGCTGAGCAAATCATCCAACAATTGATAAAACGCGAGTATATTTAATGCATTACGATGTTTTTAACGGAGATGCCGACGGCATTATTGCGCTATTACAATTGCGCTTGCACGACCCTAAAATCAGCAAATTGATCACGGGGGTAAAACGAGACATCAAGCTACTCGATAAAATCGCTAACGCTGAGGATATGACCTCCGTGACAGTTTTAGACATCTCGATGGAATCGAACAAAGCGGGCTTAACCCAGTTACTAGAACGTAATCTCGATGTTTTCTATTGTGATCATCACCGCTCCGGAGAAATTCCAACTTCTGCGCAATTAACAGCGGTGATTGATACCGATGCTGAAGTCTGTACCAGTTTGCTGATAAATCACATTCTAGGTGGTAAGTACAGCGATTGGGCTATCGCTGCCGCTTTTGGTGACAACCTAGATAAAGTCGCAACAAGCATGGCTCAGCAAGCTGGTCTCTCTGAGCAAGCCACACTCTATCTAAAAGAATTAGGAACACTGATTAATTACAACGGCTACGGTTCAGATATCAGTGATTTACATATCGAACCTGCGGAGCTTTTTAAGCAGTTAACCGCGTATCAAAATCCATTTGAGCTGATGGATGATCCTCAATCACCGTATTTCACCCTGAAACAGGGCTATCAGCTTGATTACGCTAATGTCTTAGAAATAAAGCCTGTCTACAGTGATGACATCTGCGAAGTGTATGAATTGCCGACTGAGCGTTGGGCGCGCCGTATTAGTGGCGTGTTTGGTAATGAGCTCGCCAATAATAATCCAGATAAAGCTCATGCAGTGCTGACGCTCAATCCCAACGGGCTCGATTATACCGTCAGTGTGCGTGCGCCATTAAATAATCGCACCGGAGCAGATGAACTTTGCTGCCAGTTTGCAACGGGTGGTGGACGTAAAGCTGCCGCGGGAATTAACCAACTTCCTAGCAATGAAGTCGACCATTTTATTGCCTCTTTAGTTTCTCAATATCGCAAATAGTAGCGGCGGTTTATTGGATTCAAAGTGATGCTTTTAGATGAGTTGTTTAACTTAACGGTTTACTAAGTAGAAAGGATTCTTATGTCTCACTCTTCAGAACTGATTGCACAAGATATTGAAGCTTATTTAAAAGTGCATGAAAACAAAGATTTACTGCGATTTTTAACCTGCGGTAACGTTGATGACGGTAAGTCCACTTTGATTGGTCGTTTGTTATTTGACTCAAAGCTCATCTATGAAGACCAAATGGCCGCGATTGAAAAAGATTCGCAAAAATTTAATACCACAGATGAAGCGTTTGACTTGGCGCTATTGGTTGATGGTTTGCAATCTGAACGCGAACAAGGCATCACGATTGATGTTGCCTACCGCTATTTCTCGACGGATAAACGTAAATTCATTATTGCGGACACCCCAGGGCACGAACAGTACACCCGCAATATGGTAACGGGTGCGTCAACGTGTGATTTGGCGATTGTTATCGTAGATGCTCGTCGTGGTATTCAAACGCAAACTCGTCGACACAGTTATATTTGTTCACTGTTAGGCATTAAGCACATCATTGTTGCCATCAACAAAATGGACTTAATGGAATACAGTCAGGATGTGTATCAAAAAATCAAAGCTGACTTTCGTGAAATGGCGAAAGGCTTCGATATCGATGATATTCGCTTTGTACCTATTTCAGCACTGAAAGGCGATAACGTCGTCACCCCGAGTGAAAAAATGGATTGGTATCCAGGTGCCACGTTGATGAAGCTACTGGAAACGGTAAAAGTGGATAAGGATAAAGATTTAGAGCATATGCGTTTCCCTGTGCAGTACGTTAACCGTCCCAACCTAAATTTCCGTGGTTTCTGCGGCACATTGGCATCAGGTATTGTGCAAGTAGGTGATGAAGTGACGGCGCTTCCTTCGGGGAAAACCTCGAAAGTGAAGTCTATTTATACCTATGACGGTGAACTGCAAACGGTACAGCCAGGGCAGGCCATTACACTTACTCTTGAAGATGAGATAGATGTCTCGCGTGGTGATATGTTGGTTCATACCGGTTATGAGCCATTAGTGTTGAAAGAGTGTCAGGCTCATGTGGTGTGGATGGATGAAACGTCTATGCGCACGCGAAAAGAATACCTCTTCAAATTTGCGACCAAAACATCGGTTGGTAAAGTGTCGTCCATCGAATACAAAGTGGATGTGAATACACTGGAGCACCATGCTGAGAATGCTGAAACGCTAGAGCTCAATGAAATTGCTATGGCGACCATCAGTGTTACCGAACCAATGCCGATGGATGAATATCGAAAACTGCCACAAACGGGTTCCTTTATTATCATTGACCGCCATACCAATGTGACCGTAGGTGCAGGGATGATTGAATCTTTGAACGGTAGCCAACAAGCGCAAACAACAGCGCGTGAATATACCCAAGCAGAAAAAGAACTTAACGCCTACGTGCGTAAACATTACCCAGAATGGGGATGCTCAGTCATTTAAACCGAATTTGCCACAACCAATGAAGCACAAGTGAAATAACCCCACCCAACCTCCCCTTGAAAAGGGGAGGAGTGTTAAGTCCGCTTGCTATCTGTCCAATGAAATCAAAATTGCTCGCTTTGAGTTCCCCTGTAGTTGAGGTAGCTCGCTCTTGGTTCTCCCCCTTATGAAGGGGGAGTTAGAGGGGGTGCTTTCACAGAACTTGCCGTAACCAATGAAGCACAAGTGAAATAACCCCACCCAGCCTCCCCTTGAAAAGGGGAGGAGGATTAATTTTCGCTGTTAGTTCTCCTGCTGTTGAAGTGTTCTGCTCTTGGTTCTCCCCCTTATGAAGGGGGAGTTAGAGGGGGTGCTTTCACAGAACTTGCCGTAACCAATGAAGCACAAGTAAAATAACCCCACCCAGCCTCCCTTAAAAGGGGAGGTGCTTTGAGCCTCTACTTTTTATTAAACACCCCACCAGTCAGATATAACCCCACGGCTGCCAGAACGGGATAGCCAAACGCATCATTAATCATCACGCTTAACGTTTTCCATTCCAAACCGTGCATACAACCTAGAATGACACAGACATGCAGCCCCACGTAAGGCACCGTAAATAGCAGTACGATATAGCGCTGTACTAACTTAAACGGTTCGTAGGCTTTCAGCAGGTTTAGCTTGTATTGAGATTTCTCTTCGTCGGTAAAAAACATGGCATCTCCAGTTTGGGTCAGAGTGTCTAAGCCTTTTTCTAACAACTTTTGGCTACCAAATATGCGCTCAAATAGACTCATACATTTTCCCTTAGTAGTGAGTTGGCTTCCTGACGTTCTGCTTCACTCTGTATCACAATAACAGGGCAGGCTTTGCTGCTATTCCACTGTGAGTGAGCGGTAACATGTTTGTCATCGATGTTGTATTGCTGCTGTAGCTGTTCAATCAAAGTAAACAAAGACTTACGTTGCGCTAAGGTGAAGTTATCTTGCGGCTTCTGTTTGTTGTCACAGCCACCCACTAAACATATTCCAATGTTGCCTTTGTTATTGCCCGTCACATGAGCCCCTTGTTGTAGTAGTGGGCGTCCTTGTTCAATGGTTCCATTTCGTCGAATCACATAGTGATAGCCGATATCTTGCCAGCCTCTTTGTAAATGCCAGCGGCGTATTTCGCTACAGCCTATGTCCATCGAATGTGGTGTTGCACTGCAATGTACCGTTATCCACATTGGTTGATGTTGTTGAGTCATAAAACCTCTCTAGTTGTGATGGTTCTTACTCTTGGTTTTCCAGTTGTTGACGTGATTTGCTTCGAGTTCTCCTTCGTTGAAGTGATTAGCTCTTGGTTCTCCCCCTTATGAAGGGGGAGTTAGAGGGGGTGCTTTCACTGAACTAGCCACAACCAATAAAGCGCAAATGAAATAACCCCACCCAACCTCCCCTTGAAAAGGGGAGGAGAAAGATGGGATCTCCCCTAAAAAAGAGGGGAAGCAATTAAGCTCGGGTGCTTTCACTGAGCTTGTCGAAAAACAACGTCAGTTGTGTTTCCAAATGCTGGTTCAGTAGGACGACCCAATCCACCCCCGATTCCACAGGCTGAGACGGTGAGTTTTTGAAGCCATAAACCGCTAGCGCTTGCTGGCAACTGGCTTTTTGTCCTTGGTACAACAGCAGATACAAACAAGTAAGCGAAATCGCGGTTTGCTGGTGGGCGTTTAGCGTGCTGGGTTGCATTTGGCGTCTTAACCACTCAAGCAAAAAGCGGAAATAATTGGGCTGGGTATGAATGTAACGTAGGTATGCGAGGGAATAGCCGATAGGGAAAGTCCGTCTGGCTAACGCTAATTGGCCTAGAAAAGTCGGCAAGCTGATATATTCACCAAATTCTTGTTCTGGGAGTACAAACAAGCTGGTTTGTTGCTGAGTTTCTACACTGGCGGTTGAAGGGGAGTAAACCGCAATAAAACGCCGCATGGTTAAACACATAAATGGTTCTCCTATGATGGGGAATTAAAGTGAAAACATCCTCCTAATTGATATTTCGCCATTACGGTAAATGAACCTTGCTGGTCAGGGTGGCGAAAATGAGAAAAACATGCGGTTATTCAATATTTTGAGAGTGGAAGCACGTAGCGATGTTTGATTGTAAAATTTTCTCAGTGAAGAAACAGAATTTGCTTCGAAAAACTACAAATAAGCACTGCTAAACAAATTGGTGGTGGGAACCCTAACTCACTTTGGTTTGCTTAGGTTAAGGCTCAGAATTGCGAATAAGGAGCATCGATGAGCCTACAATTGATATCTTCATTTATGGCGGTGAAAACCGGTTCCCCAATCAGTAAGTTGCTTTTATTAAAACTTGCACACAACGCAGACGGTCATGGCATCTGCTTCCCTTCCTGTGAATACCTTGCCCTGCACTGTGAAACATCGTTACGAACGGTAAAAAGTCACCTCAAAATTCTCGAGCAGAATGGCTTTCTCTCCCGAATTCAACGCTTTGACAAGAAAGGCCGTCAACGCAGCAATCTGTATCAACTGCGCATCCCTGATAACTGCCATATCGAGCAAGACCATAGCTACACGCGGGAGGGTGACAAACTTGCACTTACAGAGAGTGCACATTCTGCACACATAAAAGATCAAATAGAAAAAGATCTTCAAGAGGTGTGCAAATCAGCGCCCATCACGCCCCCACAACCACATCCACAACAGCAACAGCCAAAACAGGTGGTGATTTACTTGCCAAGCCAAGAGGGAGATTGGCCCATCTATCAGGAGTTTTATCAACTTCTGCAACAAAGCTACCCAAGTGTGAATGTGCTTGAACAACTGAACGCAATGCGAGCTTGGCTGTATGTGAATCAAGACAAACGCAAGCCAGTGGAACAATTAGGGCATTTTGTGAATGGCTGGCTAAGGCGCAAAGCAAACGCAGAGCAAAATCGCAAATCGTATTTGCAACAACACTCAACGCACTCCGGTTCCATACGAGCGGCTGATCGCATCATCGAAGAATACCGACAGAGTGGGCACAAACATTCAATTGAAGATCATATTCAAAACATGCTTCAACAGCATAAGTCTCGGAAATGAGGGTTAGAAAATGGAAGGGTTGTTATTAGTTGAAACAGAAAGACGAGTGCTACAGGCGAGAACCCACACCGCGCAAGGGCGAACGCGAGAGTTGTTAGATTTGTTGGTGGAGAATTATCCTCAACCAACCCCCATCGTGGAAATTTGTCAGCGGCTTAATATCAGTGAGAAGAACCTACTGCATTCAATGCTACGTAACGCGCGAATTTTCATTGAAATTGACACGCTTTACCAGCAGCGTAAGCCCACTCATTTAGAGTTGGGTAAGCAAATAGTCAAAGCGGTTCGCTGCCAATGTTTGTTTAACGGCTGTTGTTTCGGAATGGGCTAAATTCTTGCTTTAAAACCATACCACCTTCTCTTGCAATAAGGGGAGGTGGTATTTTAATGACCATAAGCATTCCCTGCTTGCTTTGTAAGAAAATTCCACATTTTTTGCTGTTAAATTGTGCGGGTCTACTTCACTGTAAACATAAATGCTAATAACCTTATTAAGATACGAATTTCGTCTTACTGGCGTGAAATGGTTGTTTACTTATTGACACAATGCATGAATAGAATGCTGTCCTACATTTGTTCGCACCTGAAACTATTTTGGTATAAACTCTGCCGACAATTTGAAGTATGCAACAATTTTAACCGGCAGCTATGCGCAATTTAGGAGCGAAACCTAAGGGCGGTAGCATGTCAAAAATTCGCTTGTAAACAAATAAAAAAGATTCAATTAAGTGTGGATAGGGAAAGCATGAAAATACTGGTCACTGGTGCTGCTGGTTTTATTGGTAGTGCGGTTGTAGAGCGTTTAACTGAACAAGGGCACGATGTCGTTGGTATTGATAATATAAACGACTACTACGATGTTAATCTTAAATACGCTCGCTTAGAACGTATCAAACATCCGCTTTTCAAGTTCGTAAAAATGGATATTGCCGATAGAGTTGCCGTGCCAGCGTTATTTGAGCAAGAGCAGTTTGACCGTGTTGTACACTTAGCTGCGCAAGCTGGCGTTCGTTATTCGATTGATAATCCACTCGCTTATGCAGACAGTAACCTGATAGGGCACCTTAATATTTTAGAAGGCTGCCGTCACAATAAAGTGAAGCATCTGGTTTATGCTTCGTCCAGTTCAGTCTATGGCCTAAACGGCAAAACCCCATTCAGTACCGATGATTCGGTTGATCACCCTGTGTCTTTGTATGCGGCAACGAAAAAGTCAAACGAGCTGATGGCGCATACCTATTCTCACCTTTATGGCATTCCTACCACAGGCTTGCGCTTCTTTACGGTTTACGGGCCGTGGGGTCGCCCAGATATGGCGCTATTTAAGTTCACCAAGAAAATCGTCAATGGTGAAGCGATTGATGTATACAACCATGGTGATATGCAGCGAGATTTTACTTACATTGATGACATTGTCGAAGGCATTATTCGAATTTTAGATGTTGTGCCAGAAAAGAATGAACAATGGACAGTTGAGAGCGGCTCACCTGCAACCAGCTCTGCACCTTACAAGGTTTATAATATTGGTAACGGTAAGCCAGTTAAATTATTAGATTACATACAAGCATTAGAAGATTCATTAGGCATTGAAGTGAAAAAGAACTTCATGCCGATGCAGCCAGGTGATGTTTACCAGACCTATGCAGATACCAGTGCGCTGTTTGAAGCCACCGGCTATTTACCAAGTGTAAATGTGAAAGAAGGCGTGGCTGAGTTCGTCAAGTGGTACAAAGAATTCTATCAAGGGAAATAAATGAAAATTTTAGTGACTGGCGGTGCTGGCTTTATTGGTTCAGCAGTGGTTCGCCATATTATTAATGACACTCAAGATAGCGTAATCAACGTTGATAAGTTGACCTATGCTGGTAACTTGGAATCTTTAGAAAGTGTTGCTGATAATGAGCGTTACACATTTGAACAAGTAGATATTTGTAACCGCGCTGAACTAGACCGCGTGTTTAACCAACACAAGCCAGATGCTGTGATGCATTTAGCGGCGGAATCGCACGTTGACCGTTCCATTGATGGCCCAGCGGCATTTATTGAAACCAATATTGTAGGCACTTACACCCTACTGGAAGCGGCTCGCAGCTACTGGAACCAACTTGATAGCGATAAAAAAGCAGCATTTCGTTTCCACCATATCTCTACTGATGAAGTATACGGTGATTTGGAAGGCACAGACGATTTGTTCACTGAAGAGACCTCTTACGAGCCTTCATCTCCATACTCTGCTTCAAAAGCTTCCAGCGACCACTTAGTACGTGCATGGCTACGTACCTACGGTTTACCGACGATTGTAACCAACTGTTCTAACAACTACGGCCCGTTCCATTTCCCTGAAAAACTGATCCCATTGATGATTCTCAATGCCTTGGATGGTAAAGCATTGCCAGTGTATGGCGATGGTATGCAGATTCGTGATTGGCTATTTGTAGAAGATCATGCTCGTGCACTTTACAAAGTAGTGACAGAAGGGGCTGTGGGTGAAACTTACAACATTGGCGGCCATAACGAAAAAGCAAATATTGAAGTGGTGAAAACAATTTGTTCACTGCTTGAAGAATTGGTACCCAACAAGCCACAAGGCGTTGCTCAATACCTAGACTTAATCACCTACGTAAAAGACCGCCCAGGTCACGATGTTCGTTACGCTATTGATGCTTCGAAAATTGAGCGTGAGTTGGGTTGGAAACCGCAAGAAACATTTGAAAGCGGCATTCGCAAAACCGTTGAGTGGTATTTAAACAACACAACATGGTGGAGCCGAGTATTAGACGGTTCTTACAGCATGGAACGTTTAGGTGCAGGGGAATAATTGATGAAAGGGATTATTCTTGCTGGTGGTTCTGGCACACGCTTATACCCGATCACTCGTGGTGTATCTAAACAGTTGTTACCGGTTTACGACAAACCGATGATTTATTACCCGCTTTCAACGCTGATGTTAGCAGGCATTCGCGACATTCTTATTATCACCACTCCGGAAGATAACGACAGCTTTAAACGTTTACTGGGTGATGGCAGCGATTTTGGTATTAACCTGCAATACGCTGTACAGCCAAGCCCTGATGGTTTAGCGCAAGCGTTTATCATTGGTGAAGAGTTTATTGGTAATGATTCTGCGTGTTTGGTGTTGGGTGACAATATTTTCTATGGTCAGTCTTTCGGTAAACAATTGAAGCGTGCTTGCGAGCTGACTTCTCAAGGCATTGCAACGGTATTTGGCTATCAGGTGAAAGATCCTGAACGTTTTGGTGTGGTTGAGTTCGACCAAGACATGAAAGCCGTTTCCATTGAAGAAAAGCCGCTTAAGCCGAAATCAAACTACGCAGTTACGGGTTTGTATTTTTACGATAACCGCGTTGTAGAAATGGCAAAACAAGTGAAGCCCTCTGCACGTGGCGAGCTAGAAATTACCACCCTAAATGAAATGTACCTCAATGATGGTTCACTGAATGTAGAGTTATTAGGCCGTGGTTTTGCGTGGTTAGATACTGGCACCCATGAAAGCTTACACGAAGCTTCTTCTTTTGTTCAAACCATTGAAAATGTGCAAGGTTTGAAAGTGGCTTGTTTAGAAGAAATTGCTTGGCGCAACGGTTGGCTAACCAACCAACAATTAGAAACGATTGCCAAACCTATGCTGAAAAATGGCTATGGTCAGTACTTACATTCGTTAATTAAATAAGCAGGAAGTAGAATGAAAGTTTTAATTACCGGATGTAACGGCCAAGTGGGGCATTGCCTGACTGAGCGTTTAAAAACTCAAGCTGAGGTATTGGCTTTAGATTACGAAGGGCTAGATATTACTAACCGTGAAGCCGTGCTAAACACGGTGGCTGAGTTCAAGCCTAATTACATTATCAACGCGGCAGCGCATACCGCTGTTGACCGTGCCGAACAAGAAGTTGACCTTTCTTACGCCATTAACCGTGATGGACCACTTTATTTGGCACAAGCTGCCAAAGAGTGTGGTGCTGTGATGCTGCACATATCTACCGATTATGTGTTTGACGGAACGGGTGAACAGCCCTACCAAGAAAGTGATAGCACAGGGCCGCAAGGTGTTTACGGGCAAAGTAAACTGGCGGGAGAACAAGCAGTAGCAGAAGCTTGCCCACAGCATTTGATTTTACGCACCGCTTGGGTTTTTGGTGAACATGGCAATAACTTTGTAAAAACCATGCTGCGTTTAGCGCAAAGCCGCGACGAGCTAAGCATTGTGGGTGACCAGTTTGGCGGCCCAACCTATGCGGGTGACATTGCCGACGCGTTGATTGCGATGGTGCAATTTATTGAGCAGGGCAACCAACCTCAATGGGGTGTTTATCACTTCTCTGGCATGCCATACGCCAGCTGGTTTGATTTTGCGTCAGCCATATTCCAAGCCGCAGAACAACATAACGTGTTGGTTAAGCAGCCACAGCTTTCTTCTATTCCAACATCGGCATACCCAACGCCAGCCAAACGCCCAGCTAACTCACGATTAAACTGTTCACAAATCGAAAATCAATTTGGTATTAAACCAAGTGATTGGCAGGCGGCTTTAAACAATATTCAAGCTTATAAGTAATTCACACTATGAAAGTTATTGATACGAAAATTCCTGATGTAAAAATCATTGAGCCAACGGTATTTGGTGATGAGCGCGGTTTCTTTATGGAAACGTGGAACCAAAAGCGTTTTGAAGAGTTAGTCACAGGCAAGCCAACCCAGTTTGTGCAAGATAACCACTCAAAATCTAAAAAAGGGATTTTACGTGGTTTGCATTACCAAACGGAAAACACCCAAGGCAAGCTAGTACGTGTGGTTTCTGGTGAAGTGTTTGATGTAGCGGTTGATATCCGTAAAAATTCTCCAACCTTTGGTCAATGGGTAGGTGAATATCTTTCTGCTGAAAACAAGCGCCAATTGTGGATTCCTGAAGGTTTTGCTCATGGTTTCTATGTAACCAGTGACGAAGCTGAATTTGTTTATAAGTGTACTGATTATTATAACCCGAGTGCTGAAGTCTCGATTAAATGGGATGATGAAACATTAGCAATTGAGTGGCCTATCTCAGAACCTGTTCAGCTATCGGCTAAAGATCAAAATGGGATTGGCATTAAATTGCTAAATCAAATTTTAGCTAACAAGTAAGAAGAATTTGAACAGAAGTAGCACATGCTCCTTAATGTTTTAAATATAAAAATAGACTTTAAATAACTAAGTGATATTTCTTTTGAGTTAACATGCAGGTGCAAATGTTAGATAAAACAATAATAAAAAATATTTCTTCTTTATTTAGTATCAGAGTTGCTGGATATATAATACCATTAATAACTTTACCATATTTAGTTAGGACTCTCGAGCCAATAGGGTATGGGACGCTTACTTTTTGTATAGCGATTGTACAATATTTTGTTATATTTGTTAATTATGGCTTCGATTTGTCTGCTACTCAAAAAATAGCCCAAAACAAAGATGATAAATTTAAATTAAGTAAAATTTACTGGAACGTGATAGCAGCCAGGCTATTGCTTACCCTTATAGGGCTTATAATAATATTTGTTTTGAAATTTATGTTCGAGAGCATAAGTGATATGTCAATAGTGCTATTTTCCGCATACTTTTCGGTATTAGGCGCTGCGTTATTTCCACAATGGCTATTTCAAGGTAAGGAGCAGTTAGGTACTATATCTATTATTAGATTGTTTCTCCAAGTACTTATTATTCCATTGTTCTTTTTGTTTGTAAAATCTGCTGAAGATGTATGGGTTGCTGCTTTAATAAATTCGATTCCATCATTGATGATTGTAGTTTTTTCTTTTTCATTAATCAGTAAGAGAAAATGGATATCATGGCATAAACCGACAGTAAATGGTGTTTTAAGTGAACTAAATGATGGCTGGTATTTGTTTTTGTCATCAGCGGCTAAAAGTTTATATACAACAAGTACTACTGTAGTTTTAGGATTGTTGTCAGGCCCTATTAGTGTGGGTATTTATGCATCTGCCAATAAATTACTACAAGCAGCACAGGGGTTATATACACCAATATCTGCATCATTTTATCCAAGAATAAATAGTCTGATGGTGAATAGTCAATTAGATGCAATGAATATGATAAAATATCTAATGAAATTACAGTTCTCATTGACATTATCTATTGGAATTTCAATGTATATATTTGCACCATTTGTTATAGATATACTTTTCGGTGAAGGGTACGCAGAAAGCATATCGGTTTTAAGAATTATGAGTGTTCTACCAATTGTGATTGGATTGAGTAATATCTTTGGTGTTCAGATTCTTTTGACTCATGGTTACAAGAAAGAATTTACTAAAATATTGATATTGTCTGGAGTAATTAGTTTATTTACACTGTTACCACTTTGTTTTTATTTTGATTATATTGGCGCTGCATTGTCTGTTGTAATAACTGAAATAATGGTAACAGCCTTTATGTGGCTTGTTATAAAAATTAAAAAAATACCAAATTTTTAATATTTTGAGGTTCATTGATGGAATACGATTTTCTTATAGTAGGCTCTGGACTTTTTGGTTCTGTGTGTGCACACGAACTCAATAAAAAGGGCAAAAAAGTTCTTGTTGTTGATAAACGAGGGCATTTGGGTGGGAATATATATACTGAAAATAACGACGGTATACAGGTTCACAAGTATGGCGCGCATATTTTCCACACGAACGATAAGTACATTTGGGATTACGTTAATAGCTTTGTTGAGTTCAACCGTTTTACCAACAGCCCGTTAGCCAACTATGAAGGCAAACTTTTCAATTTGCCATTTAACATGAATACCTTCTACCAGCTTTGGGGAACGAAAACGCCTCAAGAAGCTTTAGATGTTATTAACCAACAAAGAAAAGAAATTGTTGCTGGGCCGCAAAACTTAGAAGAGCAAGCTATTTCTCTGGTGGGCAGAGATATCTATGAAAAGCTGATCAAAGGTTACACCGAAAAGCAATGGGGCAGAGCATGTAGCGAATTACCCGCTTTTATTATTAATCGGTTACCTGTTCGTTTTACTTACGATAACAACTACTTTTCAGACCGATACCAAGGCATTCCAATTGGTGGCTACACCAAGTTGATTGAGTGCATGCTTGACGGTATTGAAGTGCGCTTAAATGTAGATTTCTTGAAAGACAAAGAACTGCTAACCAAGCTTGCCAAAGAAATCATTTATACTGGCCCAATTGATGAATTTTTTGATTATCAATTTGGTGCACTAGAGTACCGAACCCTGCGTTTTGAATCGGAAACACTGCCTGTTGAGAATTATCAGGGCAATGCAGTGATTAACTTTACTGAACGACAAATTCCGTATACCAGAATCATTGAACACAAGCATTTTGACTTTGTGAGCACCAAGCATACGGTGATTACTAAAGAATACCCTTCAGAATGGAAGCTCGGTGATGAGCCTTATTATCCGGTAAACGATAATAAAAACATGGAGCTATTCAAACAATACCGCACACTGGCGAAAACAAAAGCGAATGTCCATTTTGGTGGACGCTTAGGTGAATACAAATACTTAGATATGCACTTAGTGATTAAATCTGCTTTGAATATGGTTTCAGAACTATGAAAATATCAGTTGTTATAGTTACGTATAACAAAAAAAATGATTTACTATTGTCGATTATGTCATTGTCACATCAAACAAAAAAATTTGACGAAATTATTATAGTAGATAATAACTCCATCGATGGTACAAAGGAACTCCTATTAAAGGAAGGTCTGATTAATAATGATTCAGATAGAAATGTTAAATTAAACAATAATGAATTTACAGTGCATTATAAAAACAGTGGCGCAAATATTGGTGGCGCTGGAGGGTTTGCATTAGGACAAAAAATCGCTTTATCTCGAGACGCAGATGTTATTTGGTTCACTGATGATGATGCTGTATGTAACCCAGATGCGTTAGAAAAACTTTATTCAGCCTTACTTAATACAGATTATGATATTGTAAATCCACTAGTTGTCGACGTTGAAAACAATGAAAAATTATCATTTGGTCTTAGTAAAGAAATACAAACAGTGGAAGATGCCATTTTAATAAAGGATGAGAGAGGCTTAATCCCTGATCTTGCTAATCCATTCAATGGTACGCTGTTCTTGTCTAGCTTCGTTCGCGATATTGGTTTCGTGAAATCAGAGATGTTTATTTGGGGGGATGAAGTTGAATATATCAAAAGAGCTAAGAATAGTGGAAGAAAAATAGCTACTGTAGTCGATGCTAAAGTTTATCATCCTAGATCGAAAACTACATATGAACCATTCATGTTTGGATTGTTGAAAATGGAAGTGAAACCAGAAAAATTGCAAATGAACTACTATAGAAACAGAGGTTACTTGGCGGGAAAATATGAGTTTGGTTTAAGAAAATATAGGTTTTTCATTAAATCATTCTTTTATTTTTTATCTAAGATTGAGCTAAGATTATTATGTATATTTATTTGTTATTATCTGGATGGGTACTTTGATAAGTACAAATTACCTAATGTGAGGTAGAGATGTTAGGCGTGATGACGTCGCCAGATATAAATTAATTGTACTATTGTTTTTTAACATGTATATACATTTATGGATTACTTATAAATAAATAAATAAATAAATAAATAAATAAATAGTAGAATTAAGTTCTTATTTACTAAAGGTAGATTGGTGTTTGGAGTTTTTTATAAAATATTTTTATACATCGAAGTTTTACCGATATTTAAGGGTGGTTTATGATTAGTCTTCACAAGATAATATATAATATTGGAGTTAAGTTTAGAAATCCAAGCTATTATATGGCTATGGAAGAGTTGTCAAAGTCTGAATTCTTTAGTTTGGAAGAACTTCAAGATATACAGAAGAAAAAACTTTTTGATCTAATTGAATTTGCAAAAGAAAATAGTGCTTACTATTTGAAGGTTTTAGGGGAGATTGAATTAAATTCAAATGATAATTTATATGATATATTAAACTCTTTGCCAACTATAACGAAACGAGAGTTGTTAGATAACATCAATGAAATCAGTACTGTAAATCAATTTAATTTCAAAAAAATATTTAATTCCGAAACTTCTGGGACTAGTGGTGAGCCATTGGTTTTTCCAAGAGATGAAGAATGGGATTCTTACCACAGAGCCTCTATTGCAAGAGGTTTAAGTTGGCATGGTGTAAAACCATACTGTAAGAGTCTATATTTTTGGGGATATACAAACTCTAAAAAAAATAAATTTAAAAATAAGATTAATGACATTCTTTTGAATAGGAAGAGGTTATTTACCTTTGATGAAAATAGCATCAAAAATATGATCTTAAATAACCAAGATGCCGTAATGATTCATGGGTACAGTTCTGTAATTAACGAAGTCGCAAAAATTGTAGTTAAAAATGATCTTAGTTTGAAAAATTTAAAGGTTGTCAAAGGTACATCTGAAAAAATTTATGATTCTTATAATGAAATGGCAATAAAGGCTTTCGACAGAAAAATTATAAGTGAATACGGAGCTGCCGAAGCGGGAATAATTGCATTTGAATGTGAGCATGGGAAAATGCATATTAACGAAGAAACATGTATTTTGGAAAATATTGCTGGTCAAGCTGTTGTTACAAATTTACATTCAAAATCATTTCCCATTATTCGATATGAACTCGGTGATGCAATAATTTTAACTGATGAGCAATGTGATTGCGGGCGAAGTCACAAAATAATTAGCGAGATAACCGGTAGAGTCGGAAAGAAAATTTATGGCTATAATGATAAAGAATATCCATCTTTGACGTTGTATTATATTTTTAAAAATTTGGCTATTGAAGAAGATATTTGCATAGATTATCTTGCTGAACAATTTGAATACGGAAAATTGATCATTAATGTAAGTGGCGATTTGAGAAAAGATATAGAAGATAAGATAAGAAATATTTCATTTAGATATTTCGGTGATAATATGAACATTAATTTTAATGAAAATCAAGTTCTTCATGATATGACAAGTAAAAAGACGGATTTTAAATCTTATTTAAGATAGTTCTTATGATTAAAAAGTTTTTAGAAGTACTTCTCTTCTTTCCTTCGGTTACATTTTCGTTAATCAAGGCTGAGATTTTTCCCTATGGAATAATTTATTTCCTCGTAGGAAGGGTGCGCTTATACAAGAATGTGATGTTGGTGATATTTTTAATGATTATATCATCAATATACGGAGCATTGTATTTTCAAGAAATCTCAGATGAAGTTATTAGATCTATCTTTGCATATTTAAATCCTTTATTAGTATATGTATATATATTAAATGAAAGAAAGCGATCTAGTGAAAATATAGTTAAATTTATATTTTTTGGATTACTTGCTCTAGGGTTATTGCAGTTTAGTGGATTGGCAAATGCTATAGCTCTAGATAGTATAATTGATATACTGATGTCAAGAGGTGGAACTGATGTTGTTGAGGGGGGGAGAGGCATCTCATTACTATCAAGCGAACCATCTAGAGCAGCTTGCGAAGTAACATTTGTATATATTTTGTTTAGATATTCTTTTCTAAATCATAAGGTTACAATTATTTTTGATGTGTTTATCGCATTCTTTATTTTGTACTTTATTCGTTCTGCTACCGGATTGATATACATATCTATATTTCTTTTATTGGAATATAGATTAAAGTTAGTTATAGCTTTAGGTATATTATTTTTAGCCGTAGGATTTAGTGATCTTTCATCTAGCTCTAGAGCACTTAACCTGCTACATGCAGCCTTAAGTCAAGATGATTTTAGTTCATTTGTAAGTTTGGCCTTGAATGCATCAGGTTTTCGATTTATCTCAGTGTACGCAGCTTACAAGAGTATGTTTAATGCTATTTTTGGATTTGGTGTTGGTTTTTGGGAATTCAGTTCAAAAATAGCTTTAAATAATAGCGGAATACCAGCCTACGATATAAGTTACTTTAACACTTGGTTTGGTGGGCGTTATGAAAGTGTCCGCCCAGTTGCCTATTTTGCGTCCATAGCATTGGACATGGGTATTATTGGTTTCATACTATTATCTAATATTGTATTTAAGCCTGTGCTACAAGTTTTCAAAATGTCTGAATTCAAGTCTGCATATATCACATTTGCCTTCTATTTGATTTTTCTAAGCGCTGTAGGTAATCCAGTTCCTTGGTTATGTATCGCATATTTGATCAATATTGATCGTTTAAAAATAAAGTTACACAATGAATAATACAATAATTTATGTGCATCATGCTAAACCAATTCACATTTTAAAAAGAGAAATTTCAATTCTTAGTCGATTAGGAAAAGTAATTGATATAGATACAGCTCGCAGTGATAAATACTCAGGAATTAATGATTTCTTTGAATTTTCTGGTTATCAATTTGGGTTGGATTTAATATTAAGAGAGAATGAATATTTTGAAGGTAATTTGTTTTTTTTAAATAGTACAATATTTGATTCTCATTATTCATATCTATATGTATATCTTGTTAAATTAATCATTAGAAATTACTCCAAAGACAAAAAACAAGAGTTGTATGGGTTGGTTCAAAATAAGCAGGATTATAAAATAGTGCCAACTTGCTTTTTTTGTCTTTCCAACTTTAAATTCAATTATATTGATAATATATTTGTCCCAGAGAAACTGAAAATCAATCCTATAAACGTTAATGATCTATATGTTGGCAATAAAAATGTTTATAATGAAAGGCTTGATAGTTGGCTTTTCCCTAAAAGGTTTTTTGGCGGTTGGTATAAGGCTTCCAAATTTAAGTCTTTAGGTTTAGATACTGTAAAGAGGAAAAAGCTTGCTATCTTTCTAGAACATATTCTAGTCAGTAATTTAGTTACAAGAGATAATTTTAAACTAATAGATGTCTCAAATTTTAATTATTTTGTTCAAATTTTAGTTAAGATTGATATTTATAAACAAATGTATTTTAAAATCAAATATAGACTTTTTACAATGTTGTTACATCGACCGAAAGTATTTAAATGAAAAATAAAACAGTAATATATACAGCAATATTCGGTAACTATGATAAAGTTGTGAATTTGACTGCTGTGGATAAAGAAAAATTTGATTACATTTTGTTTTCTGACTCCGATAATGTTTTATATTCCCCTCCTTGGGAACTAAAAACTATCAAAAATATGGATTTTGATAGTAATGTTAAGAAAAATAGATATATTAAATTTTTTCCGCATTACTTTCTAAATGAATATAAAGATAGCATTTATATTGATGGCAATGTTGATATAGTAAAATCCTTAGATAGCTTTATGGAAGCATCGATTTGTTATGATATGCAATGCTATTCTCACCCTCATAGAGAAAATGTGATTCAGGAAATGGCGGCCAACTTGTGGATGAGACGACTTCCTGATGAAAGCATTCCAAAGCTATCAGAATTAATTGTGGACTTTCAAAACTCCGGTTATATTTTTGATGGTTTATATGAGGCTAATGTTATTTATAGGAAGCATAATGATAATGTAGATAATTTGATGAAGTTGTGGTGGGAGCTTTTTTCTTGTGGGGTTCAGAGAGATCAAATATATCTACCATTCGCACTGTGGAAATGTAAGGATTTCATTAGTTTTAATGCATTGGAAAAGAATAATAGCCGAATGAAAGGAGCTGACTTTTATTGCTATAAACATAGAAATATCTCTTTCAGTGACCTTCTTATAAAGTTGAAAAGAAAATATAGAATGCTAACTACAGATATTGATTACTGGGTTAAGAAAATTGATGGTTAAAATCTATTTAATACTGTTGTTGACATGATTTTCCATAAAATTGTTAGTGACTAAGTACACGGTCTGTATTTATTTGTCGAGATTTATTATTATGAAGCTGGTTTCTATAATAACCCCTACATACAATTGTAAAAATGTAATACGTGAAACATATAATTCGATATTATTACAAGAATACATTAACTATGAATGGATTGTAACTGATGATTGTTCAAGCGATGATACGATTAGTTTTCTTAAATCAATATCTGATAGAAGAGTAAAAATATTAAATAATGAGAAGAACTCCGGAGCTGCAGTTTCTCGTAATAAATCTTTAGAGGCATCTAGTGGAGACTTTATTGCTTTTATTGATAGCGATGATATCTGGTTTCCTGATAAGCTTTCTAAGCAAGTTGAATTCATGGAATTAAATAATATTGATTTTTCATTTACAGCCTATGAGCTAATTGATGAAAATGGAATACCATTGCAAAGAAGAGTTGATACTCATTTAAGTCAACCTGTTACCTATGAAGATATGCTACGTAAAAAGGCAACATTAGGTTGTTCGACAGTAATGCTCAGACGTAGTGCATTTGATGATATATCGATGCCTTTAATTCGTACTGGTCAGGATTACGGATTATGGTTAAAACTGCTTAAAACGGGAGTAGAAGCTTATCCTTTACCTGAAGTTTTAACTCAATATCGTATTCTCCCTAATTCTATTTCTAGAAACAAGTTCAGAAAGGCGAAAAGGCAATGGGAAATATATAGAAAAATAGAGAAATTGAGTTTACTAAAATCTCTTGAATGTTTTTGTTTTTATGCTTGGCGGGCTTTTTTTAGAAAGTGATTTTTCTATATTTTTTACTTGGATATGATAAATTATTTAGTTTGATTTATTGATATTTTAATTTTCTTTCAGAAACAATGATTATTCCTGATATGGTTAGTTTCTTTAAATATTTTGAAACTTTGTATTAATAAACTAACTATTTATGAGAATGACTCTTGCCCAATAGTGTTATTGTTGAGTGATTAGTATTATTTGTATCCCTTTCGATTTAAATTAACCTTTACTGAAGACTTGGTGTTAGATTTAACTAATTATGAAGTTATTAACGTATAAATAGATAAGATATGGGTTGTAATAATGAAAATTGCCATTGCCGGAACAGGCTATGTTGGTTTATCAAATGCAATGTTATTGGCTCAAAACCATGAAGTTGTTGCATTAGATATTATTAAAGAAAAAGTTCAATTATTGAACGACAAACAATCTCCTATTGCTGATGTAGAAATTGAAGATTTTCTTGCTAATAAGCCTTTAAATTTTGTTGCCACACTAGATAAACAACTGGCGTACAAAAATGCGGATTATGTGATTATCGCTACTCCTACTGATTACGATGTCGAAACGAACTATTTCAACACATCATCTGTGAAATCTGTTATTAAAGATGTGATGGCTCTTAACCCTGATGCGGTGATGGTGATTAAATCAACGGTTCCTGTCGGTTATACCGCTCGCATAAACGAAGAATTTGGTTGTGATAATATTATGTTCTCGCCAGAGTTTTTACGCGAGGGGCGTGCGCTGTATGATAACTTGCATCCATCACGAATTATTGTTGGTGAAAAGAGTGAACGTGCTCAAATGTTCGCTAACTTGTTAGTTGAAGGCGCGATTAAAGAAAATATCGAAGTGCTGTTTACTGATTCAACGGAAGCTGAAGCGGTGAAGCTGTTCTCCAATACTTATCTTGCACTGCGTGTATCTTACTTTAATGAGCTTGATTCGTATGCTGAAACACACGGGCTGGATTCTCGTCAAATCATCGAAGGGGTAAGTCTAGACCCGCGTATTGGTGGTCACTATAACAACCCATCGTTTGGTTATGGTGGCTACTGTTTACCTAAAGATACTAAGCAGCTACTAGCTAACTATGCTGATGTACCAAATAACATTATTGCAGCCATTGTGGATGCAAATACTACACGTAAAGATTTCATTGCAGATTCCATTTTGAAACGCAATCCGAAACGTGTGGGTATTTATCGCTTGGTTATGAAAGCAGGCTCTGACAACTTCCGTGCTTCTGCTATCCAAGGTGTGATGAAACGACTTAAAGCAAAAGGCATTGAAGTGGTAGTTTACGAGCCTGCACTGAAAGAAAGTGAGTTTTTCCACTCTGCGGTACTAACCAATCTCGAGCAGTTTAAGTCGGTTTGTGATGTGATTGTCTCTAATCGTATGGTGGATGAAATCAGCGACGTAGCACATAAAGTGTATACGCGTGATCTGTTTGGTAGTGACTAAGAAATTGGCTGATTAAGAATTTTCCTTTTTTAATTAAGCAAAAACTAGTTAAGCAAAGGCCCCAACTATGGCTCAATAGTTGGGGCTTTTTCTTTTTAATCCAATAGTAAGGTGGTCATTGTACGATTAACTCAAATGTTAGCTTTTTCTAATATGCAACTAATTTAAAATGAACCATTGTTTTGGAATGCATGTCCCATAAATATTTGATATGATAACTATTATCACCTAGCTTTTGCTCTATGAGTATTGGCGTTAAATTAATAAGTTATCGAAGTAAGGGTTCAGATTAATGGCTATGCAGTTCCAGATACATTGCCCATGTTGTAAGAAGGTCTCAGTTTTTGATAGGGTGCAACGTACGTTTTTGGAGAGGGTAACCAAAGCTAATTATTACAAGTTGCAATGTGCGAATTGTGACACGGAATTGTATCAGCATAAAAAGACGTTTGAGGTTATCTATACCAGTAAGGACTAACGGGTTATAGCCTTCTTCTCTCTTCGAGACTCTGGATAGATAACCTTCATTCATTGTTAGTTAGTGTTCAGAGCTCTCACCCACGTTGTTACTCGCCAGATGTAGTTCAGCATCAAGGCATAAGCCATAAAGCAAATCATAAAGCAGTAGAACATGATGGTTTCACTGATTTCATTGATTTTACCCCAAATACCAAACCCCGCTAAGGCTGATGCAATTAAACAAATGGTAATCAGCGTGTGAGTGGTACTTAGCCCCAATCGCGGTTGATGTTTCATGTCTTTACATGCCTAAAGGCACTAGTCATCATCAGCTACTTTTCAAGAATATAATCACGAAAATCGTGATTCTCAATTTCCAACTTGCCACGTTCTGGGCTGTAAATGAGTTCAAGCGACTTCAATCGTGTGACTGCATTTTTCACCGACCATTTTGTCACATCTGTTTCTGGGGCGGCAGTGAAAGCCTTTACTTTGTCTAATCCTGCTTTTGTATAAAGACCTTTTGACTCATTGGCCGCAACAAGCTTTAGGATTGCCACTTCGATAGGTTTCAGTTGATCGTATGTTTTTGAAAAGTGATTCTCTGACTCGATACGATCAACATCATAGCGATGAACACCAATATCTAAGTCATGAACCATATTAAGGGCCATGTTCTTCAGCATTTCAACAAATCGAGCAGGAGCGCGGTTTTGTTTGATTAAGATTTCTAGTGCTTTGTGTTTGTCGAGTTCCACACCACCAGTGACGTTTTTGAATGCGACCAATTCGAATTCAACGAAATCCATATCCAGTTCTTCAAAGATCTGGGTTTGGCTTGAGTTGTAGAATGGAGCTTTGTTGTCTTTGAATAAGCGACTTAATCCCTCTCTACTCGAACCTGTGAAGATGCATTTAACGTTGTTATCCTCTCTGTTTACCACAAAACTGCGTAGAGCAGCTGTAAATGAGTCAAATTCTTTGCGAGTAGCCAAATGTTGAACTTCGTCAAGTAAAAGCAAAACAGGCATGCCCAACTGGTTTAATCGTTGAAATACAGCGAATAAGTCCGCTCTTAACTCGGCTTGAGAACGCTCAACTTCAACTTTGCCGCCAACTGCACTAAAACCTAACTTTTTGAAGTTGAGAGCTTTGCCAAGCTTATTTAGAAATCCCTCATTCCTTTCACAAGCATCAATGACGGATTTAATGAAAATGCCTTCTGGATTGTCTTTCTGCATCCAAAAATCGACATAGATAGGCAAGACACCAAGTTCACGAGCCATAGGGATTATGTCTTTCTGGATAAATTGAGTTTTTCCTCGCTTACGTGGAGCGAAGATTGAAACACGTTGAAGAAGACCTTTGTCCATCCCGTTAAGGATGAACGTAGCAAGTTGTGTACGAGGATAATGCCAGATATCCATTGTTATGCCCTTTTGGTAGCTTGTGTAATAAAAATACCACAAAACTAAGTTGTGGTAGATTTTTTAACACAACTAGCCACAAATGTCATTGTCGTCCTAAAGCCGATCTTCAAGTTCTGCCAATTTATTCCATAGAAAATGGATGATATCTTTTGACTCTTCAGGCGAGTCGGAATCTGGTGGTGGAGGTAATGTTTTCTTATTCATACCTTCAGATTGCCACGTGAAAAGGATCACTCAAGTCGAATGTGGGATCAAGTTAACAACACCACACCAGTTTCTTGTCAAGGCCTCGCTAGTGAACTGTTACCTCAATAGTTGGGGCTTTTTCTTTTTAATCCAGTAGTAAGGTGGTCATTGTACGATTAACTCAAATGTTAGCTTTCTCTAATATGCAATTGATTTTCTATTTAAACCACTGCTTGGGATGGATATCACATAAATACTTGATATGATAACTATTATCACCTAGCTTTTACTCTGTGAGTATTGGCGTTAAATTAATAAGTTATCGAAGTAAGGGTTCAGATTAATGGCTATGCAGTTCCAGATACATTGCCCATGTTGTAAGAAGGTCTCAGTTTTTGATAGGGTGCAACGTACGTTTTTGGAGAGGGTAACCAAAGCTAATTATTACAAGTTGCAATGTGCGAATTGTGAAACGGAATTGTATCAGCATAAAAAGACGTTTGAGGTTATCTATACCAGTAAGGACTAATGGGTTGTA